>JAESTI010000287.1 GCA_016763665.1 Bacteroidia bacterium
ATTCATAATGAGCCTTATTCTCGACATCTTTAATCGATCATCTCCAAAATAACCAGCTAAAGATCCTAATAATATGCCAATAAATACAGAGATACCCACAGAAACCAGGCCTACCGAAAGTGCTATCCTGGTTCCATGTATCATGCCGGCTAAAATATCATGCCCTAATTCATCAGTTCCCAACCAGTGCCGTAAATGATTTGATTTAATAAGCTGTTTTTCAAACGGACTTACTGATTGGGCATTATCAAAGTCTAAATTTTTTGGTAAATAAGGTATTGGAGGCCAGACAGCAAATTCAAATTCGATCTTACGCCATTCCTTATAATGAAACTCTTTTGGCCACTGAGAAAGTCCCATATCTACCAAATATCCTTGCGACACTGGAAAATATGTTTTACCCTGGTAAATGGCATATAAAGGTTTCTCATTGGCGATATAATCTGAAAAGATTGCTGTGAGTACCAAGAAGAAAATGAAGTATAGAGAGAACACAGCCAACTTCTTCTTTTTGAACTGTCTATTAACGTTTGTCCAAAAGCCCCTATTTTCTGTTGTTATGTCTACTTCAAACTGTGACATTTATGACGATTTTTTACTTGAATATGAAATTCTTGGATCAACCATTGCATATAAAATGTCAGCAACCAAATAGCCTATTAAAGTTAATATTGCTGAGAACATCAATGTTGTAAATATAATAGGATAATTACGCGCGTAAATAGCATCCAATGTTATTTTACCCATTCCAGGAATCGAAAAAATATTTTCAAGAATAAATGACCCCCCAATAGCTGCAGGAAACACATTTGCAAATAATGTAATAATTGGTATCAATGAATTCCTGAATGCATGTTTCCAAATAATTATATTATCCGGAAGTCCTTTCGCTTTTGCTGTTCTAATATAATCCTGTCCGATCACATTCAACATTCCTCCTCGCATCTGTCTGGACAAAAAAGCAAATGAACCATACGTCCAGCAGATCAACGGCAGCACTAAATGATAGGCGGTATCGCTAAACCTTGCCAGAAATGGCGCATTAGTTGGCAGGGAACTTAATCCGTAAGAGGGAAACCAATCTAAATAATCACCACCACCCAAAAACATAATTAACATAGTAGCAATCCAAAAATTTGGCAGAGAATATAGCACAAACAATAATGTTGAAACGCTTCTGTCAGCTAACGTATCCTTTTTTACTGCTGAAAATACTCCAAGTGGTATGGCCACTAAATACGCTATTATCATCGATAATATACTGATCATCATGGTCCAGCCAATTGCATCCCATATTACAGAAGATACTTTTCTTTTATCTTGATAAGAAATACCAAAATCGCCCATCATGAAGTTTACAATCCAATTATGATATTGCGTATTAAATCCATACCACTGCACTACAGGTATGTAGTTTTTATATTTTGTCTGATTAATGTGAATGTTGTTATAAGAATTAATAACGTTATTATAATCTTCAATCAAGGTCATAAATGAATGATGAGACCTTAAGACAGCGCCTATTTTCGAGATATAATCATTAATATCCTTGTCATCATACGATTCTAAAAGTGATACACAATACTCGCGTACATTGGTCAACCTGGTAGCATTGGTAGCATCCTTTTTCACCCCATATACCTTATCTTCCAGATTTCTTATGTTGTAATAAAAATCCGATATCTCAGGCCAATTCCCGTACTGGTTTATTAATCTAGCAAGCGCTACACGATGCCTTAACTTTTGGATCTTATATAAAGTATCGCAATTAGCAAGATTCGTAAATGAAAAGTAAAATACAGGGAGATCTAAGCCAAGATTATGACGTGTTTCCAAGTACGATTTTTCGGTAGCAAGTTTTTCTGCAATTTGTCCCTGCTGCTGACCCATGTTAAGCATTTGCTCAACTGGATCTCCCGGGGCATTTAGGCTAATAACAAAAGTCAATAAAGAAATAGCAATTATAGTGGGGATAAAAATAAGTATTCTCTTAATTACATATTTTACCATCACTATTTCTTAAAAACAGTTTCCCAAATCCCTTAATAAAAAAGTTGAATAAGATTATATTAAACCCTTACGGATCAATTTTTGGCATCTGAATAGATGAAACCTGCTTCCCAATAACCAGGCCTCATTACTGAAGCATCAGCATTTGCAAATCTTTTATGCACTGAAATCTTTTCATTTGGTGAGTGCATAAAAATATAAGGCACCTCCTCATGAAGAGCCTCCTGAAATTTTTTGTATAATTCAGATCTTTTTCTTTTATCAAAAGTAGTTCTTATAGAATCAATTAACGCATCAGTTTCAGCGTTGCCAAAACCCACATAATTTGATCCCCCATTATAAGACTCAGTATGCCAAATTTGCTTAGGATCATAGGGTACGGGAGCGGCAATCCATGCACCATAAAACATTTCAAACTTGTGATTTTTCAGGTTATCTAAATAAATAGACCATTCTTGTGGAGTAACAGATACATTGATGCCCAATTTTCTAGCTTCCTCCTGGAAAATTAATCCAACTGATTTTCTTATATCATTTCCTGAATTGTAAGTATAACTAATATCAAATTCCACAATCTCACCGTCAATCTCTTTATCAAGAATCCCATTCCCATTTGAATCTTTCCAACCGGCATCTGCAAGTAGTTGCTTAGATGCTTCAATGTTATATTCATAAGGCTTGATGCCAAAGTGATAATCCTCAGTTTTTGAAGGATGTATAGGTCCAATAATTTTCGTTGATAACCCATACTCTATGGTTTCAATAATTCTATCAACATCAACAATTTGTGCTAAGGCCTGTCGTGTTCTTTTATCGGCAAATTTCTCCAGCCTCATATTGATGCCCAAGTAAGTATATTGCAACGACATAGGTGTGTGACCATAAAAATTCTCATTGAATTTTTCAGATTTCTTTAAATCAATAAAATCCTTGGCTTTTATGCCTCTCATTACATCAACCTTTTGTGCTTTCAATGCCACCAATGCAGTAGTTTGATCATTAATAGTCTGATAAGTGATCTTGGGAGGAGAAGCATAGAAGTATGCATTGCCGTCCTTAACCTTATCACCCCACCAGTTATCTTTTCTTTTGATGGTTACTCTTTGGCCGGTTACCCATTCATCGAACTCATAGGCACCTGATCCAACTATGAATCCCTTTTCTCTTTGGTATTTTCTGAGTTGAAGTTTTCACCGAATTTGA
>JAESTI010000288.1 GCA_016763665.1 Bacteroidia bacterium
ATCATTACCCTTTTTGTAGGTAAGAGACGAAAAACAGCTATCTTCTTACTGCTTTTAGCGCTTATTATTCCAGCTAATCAAAGCAATAACATCTTTGCTCATGAAGGACACGATCACAAGGATGAAAAAAAACCTAGAAGCAGTCAAACCCTCATGGATGAAATGGAAATACTTAAAGAAACTCAGTTTCTATTTGATATTCAAACTGCTTTTTCAACGTATAGCGATTATTACAATATCTTGAAACTTTACGGCAAAGTAATGCCTGTAACCAGTGGAGAAGCACGAATAATAGCGCCATTGAACAGTTCTATTGTATCGCTAAATATCAGCATTGGAGAAAAAGTAAACAAGGGACAGATACTGGCTGTTATAGAGCAAACGCTCTCTGCTGCGGAGCAAATACAGGTTGCCACTGAAAAAAGCAATGCCGATGCCGAGTTTGAAGCTGCAAAAAAAGAATACGAGCGTTTAAAATCCATTGAAGACATTGTTGCCAAAAAAGATTTATTGGAAGCAGACATTCGCTACCAAACCGCTTTAAAAAACAAGAAAGTATATGAGACTCTTTCAGGCAGGAGTTTTAAAGGAAAAATAATCAGTATTAAATCCCCTATCAAAGGAGTGGTGGACAATTTTAATTTAGCCATCGGGCTACAGGTAAGCCAGGGCGAGCTACTTTTCACTGTATATGACACTAAAAAACTGAAAGTAGAAGCACAGATATTTGATAAGGACTTACACAGGTTGCAACATCCGGAACTATCAGGCAGTACCAATAACGTAGATTTTTTTGTGGAGTGCATACAGGAGGAAAAACATTTTTCAGAAAGTGCACGACTGGTTGCCTATGGCAGCGCTGTGAACCCGGTCAATCAATCTTCTCAAATCATACTGGAAATTGATAATTCTGAAGGCTTATTTAAACCCGGACAGTTTGTTAATGTAGATGTAATGATAAAAGTAGACAGCAAACAATTGGTTGTTCCAACAGCTGCCATCAGCGACATCAATGGAAAACCTGTTGTGTTTGTTCACACTTCACCTGAAATATTTAAAGTAAAATTTGTACAAATAGGTGCCAGCAATAAAAACCAAACAATTATCTTAAAAGAACTCGAAGAAAAAGAAAGAGTGGTTGTGAACGGAACCTATCAGGTAAAATCTATTTATCTGAATCAATAAAGCGAAAAAATAATGTTAAATAACATCATAAAATTTTCCCTCACCAATCGCTTAATAATAATAGCCTTTGCAGTAATTCTTATGATTGGCGGTACATACACAGCAATAGATTTGCCGGTTGATGTATTGCCCGATTTAAACCGCCCCCGTGTAAGCATCTTTCTCGAAGCTGAAGGAATGGCGCCCGAAGAAGTGGAAGCGTTGGTTACATTACCTGTGGAAACGGCTCTGAATGGAGCTGCTAATGTCCAGCAGGTACGCTCTAACTCTTCCATCGGTTTGGGCCTGGTATTCGTAGAGTTTGATTATGGAACCGATATTTACAGAGCCCGCCAGATAGTTAACGAAAAACTACAAACCATACAAGACCAGTTACCCCAAAACGTCATTCCTGTTTTAGGCCCTATTTCTTCGGTTATGGGGCAGATAATGCTAATCGGGCTTTCGGCAGAAAAAACCTCTATGGCTGATTTGCGAACTATCGCGAATTACAGTATCCGTAGAAGGTTATTGTCCATACCCGGAATATCACAGGTCATACCCATAGGCGGTGATGTTTTACAATATCAGGTATTGGTTTCAATGCCAAAACTCAATGCCGCTGGAATATCCATCAATGAAGTGATGGACGCCCTGGAAAAATCCAACCTTAACACCACCGGGAATTTCTTTAACAAAAGTGGTTCAGAAGTATTAATCCGCAACTTAGGGCGAATAAAATCAATCAAACAAATAGAGGATATCGTCATCGGTTATAAAAACAACACCCCGATATTGATATCACAGGTAGCCGAAGTGAAATTCGGAGCTAAATTCAAAAGAGGAGATGGCAGTTTGAATGGCATTCCCGGTGTTATTATGACCGTTGAAAAACAACCCAACGCAAGCACTATTGATCTTACTGCTGAAGTCATTCAGGCACTGGAAGAATTGAAGCCATCATTACCACCGGATGTTAAGATAAACACGAATGTATTCAGACAGGCCGATTTCATTGAATCTGCAATATCAAACGTTGTAGAAGCATTGAGAGATGGAGCCATATTAGTTATCATTGTTTTGTTTCTGTTTTTACTCAATTTCAGAACTACATTAATTACACTTACTGCCATTCCGTTATCGCTTATTATTACCGCATTGATCTTTAAAGCATTTGGAATTAGCATCAACACCATGACACTTGGTGGAATTGCCATTGCTATTGGCGAACTTGTTGATGATGCCATTGTGGATGTGGAAAATGTTTTCAGGCGCTTGCGTGAAAACCGTCATGCCGAAAATCCTCATCCACCCATCAAAGTCATATACAATGCCTCAACAGAAGTACGGAATTCAATCGTTTATGCCACCATTATTGTAGTATTGGTATTCATCCCCCTTTTCGCATTAAGTGGAATGGAAGGAAGAATATTTGCCCCATTAGGTATTGCTTATATCACCTCAATAATAGCTTCATTATTGGTTGCCTTAACTGTTACACCCGTAATGTGCTACTATCTCCTTCCGAATATAAAACGAATGAAAACCGAGGAAGACAGCTTTTTAGTCAGGTGTCTCAAAAAGCAGGATACCCGGCTACTCCACTTTGGTTTGAGCAACCCGAAGAAAGTGTTAATAGGTGCAGCAATATTATTTCTCATTACCTTTTCTTTCGTTCCGTTTTTTGGCACCGAATTTTTACCCCCCTTCAACGAAGGGTCTTTAACCATCAACACCGCTGCGCCTGCAGGCACTTCTCTGGAAGAAAGTAACAAGCTGGGTAGCATTGCAGAAAAACAAATTTTGAAAGTGCCCGAAGTGGCATTTACTGCACGTAGAACAGGCAGGGCAGAGTTAGACGAACACGTTGAGCCGGTAGCCAATTCTGAAATTGAGGTTTCTTTTAAGAAAGATATAGAAAAGCGCAGCAGGGATGAAATCATTGATGACATCAGGGAAAAACTGTCTGTCATAAAAGGCCTGACCATCAATATCGGTCAGCCCATTTCGCATCGATTAGACCACCTGCTTTCAGGAGTCAGGGCACAAGTTGCCATTAAGATTTTCGGTAATGACCTAATAGATTTGCGAAAATATGCCAATGAAATAAAAAAAATTATCACTTCCATTGAGGGAGTGGTGGATGTGCAGGTTGAAAAGCAGGTACAAATCCCTCAATTGATTATTCGCCCTAAAGAGGACGCCATAAAATACTATGGATTAGAGAGAGGCGAAGTAGTGCAGGATTTGGAAATAATGTACCAGGGAAAAGTG
>JAESTI010000289.1 GCA_016763665.1 Bacteroidia bacterium
CTTCGTCAAAACCTTGAAAGTCGTAGCTCTTGGTTATCTCAGCGCCAGAAGCAACATGGAATAAAAACAGAAATAGAAATAATACCGGAATTTTTTTCATACTAACTAATCCTATTTAATTATCAATTTCCCTGCTTTTAGATAACTTGCATCCCCAAATATTTTAAACACAAATACTCCTGGTTTAAGATTTCTTTTGCGTAATAAATATGCTCCTGTGGATGTATTTCCAATAAACTCAGTAGCAACTTCTTCTCCTAACAAATTGTAAACTTTCAATGTTTTATCGCCAACGGGCAGATTGTCAAATTGTATGGTAGTACTGGATGTAAAAGGGTTTGGGAAAACCGTTAGCTTGGATATATCAGTAATTTTATCTTGCTCGGTTGAGGTATACCAAATTCCGGATGTATCATCAGTATACATTACCAACATGATCATCATTTCATCTTCGGTCGTTTCTCCAAAACCAACAGTCTTAGTCCCAGTGTTGTTAAAGGTAGCTTCATGTACAAAACCTTCATTCCATTTTGTTTGCAAAAAAGGTTGAAAAAATCTTGTTGGAGGATGTTGATAATCGTATCCAATAAATGTACCGCCGGGCATGCCATCAATTCTGGAAGCATCAAAAACTTCATCTCCTTTTACACCAGTAGCACTTCTTTTGAAAATATGGTAGTCCTGCCCCCATTGATGTGTATGTGAAGACATTGCCCATATGTAGAAATAGCTACTGGAACCTAGATAATAATCTGCTGAAAAATCATAGTCAGTACCATCATTAGGTATCCATATGTTGGTATTCACTCCTAAGTCTGTTTTCATAATTTGGCTTGCAATTCCTACCTTTTGTGTATAAACATTCACGTAAGTTTCACATAACAACACTTTAGTGGAAGAGTAGTTGATAAAATGTGAATTAAGATCAAGCACTGTAGATTGTGGCCAGGAAAAGGCCGTGCCCCTTGGCAAAATTACTGAATCAGATGCTTGAAGAGCTGTAACAAAATCTGTATAATAATGAGCATTATCCAATCTCAAACCATCATCTTTCTGGTTTTCATAACCACTTTGGTATTTATATATGATAAAATGGTGGCTGTATTGGGTACCCATTTCAACATCAATTCTATTCACTTCAAGGTCTGTATCCAAATCCAAGTCATATCTTGAATAATATTCTATCTCTTCTGATTTTTCAAGGAAAAATGGTCCCAAATGAATTTGAAAACCTTCGGAAGTGTCAGGCTTAGGTGGAATTTCAGTTACGGATTGAATCCCGCTACCATTGTAATAATCATAAATTAAAGTTGTGTCTATTACAGCCCCAGACTCCGGAGCTCCATAAATTATCCATTGCCTGATGAGTTCGACTTCTTCATCTCTTAAGGTTCCGCCTTGTGGCATACTAGTACCTTCGGATGCATCTAATGTAACATCTTCTGCTAAGCCATTATTACATTTTCTAAATAAAAAACTTCTATATGGATCTCCGGGATAAACTAATTTATATCCTTGTGAAACCGCAAATGAATTAGTGGGAGTTTGATTTACTATAATATTATAAACTTCAGAACTACTACTTCCCTGAAGATCTAAACCACCAATTGGGCTTGCATTGTCGTGACAGGAACTAAATGTGCAATTTGTTTGAAAAACATTATACACCAATGAATAAGTAGACTGTGCATTTAAAGATGTGATCTTTAACAAGAAACACAACATCAAAGTTATGGTAAGGATTGACTTTTTCATAGTTTAGGGCTCTTATTACATACGTCAAATTTATGAATTTTGACGGCTTTTACAATATTCAAGCTTTTTCATTAAAAAACCCATGTTTAAAACCTAAACATGGGCAACCCAAAAATCAATAATTTTTAAATAAACTACATTACAAAACTACAGTCATACAATACAAATAGTTTTAAGTGTGGGGCTATTTTAGACTGTACTTTTTTCTTTTGCTCTTTATCCAAATGCTTAAATCCTTCTATTCTCTTTAAGCAATTTTTGCTTTTACATTCACAATCAAACGGATCGGAAATATCAAACTCAGTAGTGTGAAAGTCAAAAGTTAATTCCTCTCCAACTTTAATGTCTCTTAAAGCCACATAAGTCTGATTATCAATATCAATGTATCCATTGGGCTCACAACTATGATTAATAAATTTCCAGGAAAGGCTTTTATCGTCTGAATCTATCTGATGTTGCCCGTCTATGTGCTTACTTACATCTACTTGTATGGAGGTACGTGTAGGCTGGGTAATTATTTTTCCTTCAAACATGAAAACTATATCCCCCTGATAAATTTTCTCTTTCACAACTACTGTGGGCTTAGAACCAAGAATAGTCAACGAAGTCCTATCAAAAGTAAGTCGTTTTCTTAATTTTCTAGTCTCAGACCGGGATTTAACACGCATTTCTATAGTAGAATTAATCATCAAAGAATATTATTTTGAAATCACTAGCAAAGCTAGATAAAAACAATTTATTATCCTAAAGCAGGCTATTTAAAGAATCCACCTCATTTTTAAAGGTGGTACAAATGGATTGCCAACTAAATCTTATTTGGTAGAAAGTGTGATTTTTTCTCCTAATTCAAAACTCAATAAATCAGCAGCAGATCCTTTATTTACAGCTACTTCCAAATATCCAGAGCTGCCAATTAATGTTAAAAATTCACCCTTTTTCACATCTGAATAGGTTGAGTAAAATGGAATTTTTTTGCCAGTCTCTATGGTACAAAAAACATTCTGCTTTGAAGTAAACGATTTGCAGAAAATTTCTTTGTCAATATTAGAAATAACGTTCCCAAATTTGTCAGCATAAACCAGTTTCCCAATTAATGTTTGGTTTTCTTGCTCAACCTCACTAAAATTTTCTTGCAAAAAATAATCGGCTGTAGAAGCGATTTCAGAAATTTCAATACCATTAGATATCAATGCAGCAGTAGGGCCAAAAATATCTCTTCCATGAAAAGTATTACTAATATCTAATAAAGGAAGTTTAGTTTGTAGTTTTTCAAGGTCAATATTAAACACTTTAGGATTATCATGATATATCATTGAAAATATTCCATTGTCGGGACCAATAAATATGTTTCCATTAAAGTTCTCTACTATGATTCTGGAATGCTCCTTACCTCCTACTCCGGGATCAACAACTACCAAATAAATAGACGGTTCATTAATATTTCTTTCTAATTGATGCAAATAAAATGAAGTAGTTATGACATCAAATGATGGAATATCGTGAGTAGCATCTATAATTTTTACATCCGCATTTATGTCCAAAATGCTTGATTTCAATGCCGGGACATACCAATCCTTTGTGCCAAAATCAGTTATTAGAAATATTTTTGAGAACCCCATAAATATGGCTTTGATTATAAGCTCCAGTCAATTTCTTCTAGCCCTTGATTCTTCAAAAATTGATTGGCTTGAGAAAAATGACGACAACCAAAGAAACCCCTATCAGCAGAAAATGGAGATGGATGAGGTGATCTTAGTACATAATGCTTCACCTGGTCAATCACAGCCCCCTTATCTTGTGCATATTTTCCCCATAACAAAAATATCACTCCTGATTTTTTATCAGATATTGCATTAATTATCGCATCCGTAAATTGCTCCCAGCCTTTGTTTTGGTGGGAACCTGGTTTTCTTGCTCTTACTGTTAAAGTTGCATTGAGTAGTAGCACACCTTGTTTAGCCCAAGGAGGCAAATTACCGGTTAGAGGAATGTCCATACCCACATCATTGTGAAGCTCTTTGTAAATATTTAACAGTGATGGTGGCGGCTTCACTCCATCTTGTACAGAAAAGCATAGTCCATGAGCCTGACCGGGACCATGATACGGGTCCTGGCCAAGGATTACTACTTTAACTTTATCAAATGGAGTGGTATTAAACGCATTAAATA
>JAESTI010000290.1 GCA_016763665.1 Bacteroidia bacterium
CTGTTTTACCTGCTATTTTATAAGTTGCAGTTGCCAGGTTTTTAGCTGTTCCTCTTAGGATGACACCTTCAAGCATTTTTTTTACTTTTTCTATTGTCGCTTTAGAACAAATTGACTCATTGATTACCTCTGTTTTATAAATCATTTTGAGCTTTCCCCTCTTGTGAATTTCTTTCACAAATAAGGGTTTTACCATCTTACCTCCGTTGGCAACGGCATTATAAAAGGTTAGTATCTGCATGGGGGTTAACTTAACTTCATAACCAATAGACATAAAGGCAAGCGAAACACCACTCCAATCTTTATCTTTAGGGTTTTTGATTTTTGGCCTTCCTTCTCCGGCAATATCCAGTCCTAATTTCTCGTTCAGATTCATCTTATACAGCCGGTCAATAAATTTCTGTGGGTCCTTTGAATAACTTTCCGTGATTATTTTTGATATTCCAACATTTGAGGATACTTCAAAGACCTTTTGTGCTGTAATTTTCCCGTACCCACCCCTATGAGAATCTCTGATGGTTCTATCATAGTAATCTATTGCTCCATTTTGCGTATCTATAGTGTCATCAAGGTCAACATGAGCGTCTTCAAGAGCAGCGATTAAAGCAGCTAGCTTAAATGTCGAACCGGGTTCTGTACTTTCACCTACTGCATAATTATATCCTTCATGATAACCCCCTGACACACTTTTTTTAAGATTGGCTATGGCCTTTATCTCTCCGGTTTTCACTTCCATTAGTACGACACAACCATGATCGGCATCATTGTTTTCGAGTTGTTTTTTCAATGCATGTTCAGCAACATCCTGAATATTAATGTCTATTGTTGTAATGATGTCAGAACCATCCTGCGGTTCAATTTCGTTAGCATCATTTATTGGCTTCCATACACCTCCTGAGATTTTTTGCATTAACCTTTTTCCGCCTACACCTTTTAGATGTTTGCTGTAAGCTCCTTCTAAACCAACAGGCCTTACACCCTCTCTTTCATAGCCAATTGTTCTTGATGCCAACAACTTAAATGGTTTTTTTCTTCTGTTTTTTTGAATGTAAATAAACCCACCCTTAAATCTCCCTAATCTGAACAGCGGAAACTTCTTCAGTTCTTTTAAATCGTTATAATTCACATTTCTTTTAATCAGATGGTATCTCTTGCCCTCTTTTCTTGCTGTTATGAGTTCACGTCTATATTCTTTCTCTGTTTTTGGGGATCTGCCTGATGAAGGAGTTTTAAATAATTTTGCAAGGCGATAAGCCAGTGAGTCAATGTTTTTATAAAAAATTTCATCAGTTAGCGCATCAGTGTTAACATCCATTCGTATTTCGAAGGTCGGTATAGAGGTGGCTAATAAGCTCCCGTCATCTGAATAAACATTTCCTCTAACTGCTTCTATATTTATATATGCAGTCGTCAAGCTCTCGGCTCTTGCTCTCCACATCTCTCCCTCAAGTGCCTGAATCACAAATACCTTGTAAATAATTCCTAGCCCGAGCACGCATATCATAAAATACACCACGTAGACTCTCCATAATATGTCTTTCTTAATTTCCAAAATCTTTAATCATGTGTTTTAATTCAACAAATTTTCTTCAATCTAATTCCCATTGCTTCTGCCCATTGTTATTTTTTTTGGAGGCACAATAGATTCCTTAATACCCATCTGTTCAACAGCTTTAGCGACTTCTGATTGCTTGCTTTTAAACATCAGATCGGACTTTGTGGTTATGTATTCCGAACTCAGTTCTTTTAATTGCCTGTTGAGCTTATCTGTTTCGCGGACTGTTTTTTCAGCATAGTGAGTATTAGCGATATAACAGATCATGAGTAAGGTCAGGAAGAAAAGGAATGGCAGCCGTTGAACAGCATTCTCCCTTGTAAGAAAGTTGCCATTTAGCACGCTTACAAAAGAGCGAGCTAAACTCTTTGTATCCTTTTTCTTTTTCTTAAAAGATATCATTAGTCATTTTTAACTGTTTATATGCCCCAGGCATGGCCTTTGGCAGTGATATGTCGCGAGTTTTCGGGTATGGGTTTTATGCATGTTCATAATTTTTCAGCAATTCTGAGTTTCGCGCTCCTGGCTCGGTTATTTCTTGCAATCTCCTTGTTGCTGGGGCGGATCGGTTTTCTGTCAACAGCCCTAAAGCTCACGATTGGTTTTCCGTAAAAGTCCTTTTTCACCTCTCCTTCAAACTTCCCGGTTTTAATGAACTTTTTGACCAGCCTGTCCTCCAGGGAGTGGTATGAGATAACTGCCAGCCTCCCCTCACTTTTTATTAATTCTTCACATTGGCTCAATAAATCTTTTAGAGCATGTAATTCATCATTTACTTCTATCCTTAGTGCTTGAAATACTTGGGCATAATATTTATTTTGTTTTCCTTTTGGAACACAGGAATAAATAGCTTCCTTAAATTCGTTGACTGTATTTATCTTTTTATCCTTCCTGGCTTTCACGATCAAACCAGACAATGTGGTTGCATTTTTGACTTCCCCATACTGGGAGAAAATTGCTTTAAGTTCTTTTGCAGAATATGTTTTAATGATTTTCTTTGCTGTTAACCGGGTGTCCTTGCTCATTCTCATATCAAGCTCTGAGTCGAATCTTATAGAAAATCCGCGCTCAGACGAGTCGAACTGATGAGATGAAACCCCTAAGTCAGCCAATAAGCCATCCACGGGAATTGCATTTTGCAGCTTCATAAATGTTGTTAAATCCCTGAAATTTTGATTTATCAAGATAAAACGGTTATCATCAATTGCGTTTTTTGTCGCTTCTTCATCCTGGTCAAAAGCAAACAACTTCCCCGTTGTCAATTTTTTCAAAATCTCCCTTGAATGTCCTCCACCACCAAATGTTGCATCTATATATATCCCCTTTGGATTGATGTTTAATCCTTCAACGCTTTCTTGCAATAAAACCGGCTCATGATACATCATCTTTATCGTCTTCGTTTTGTATTCTACCCATTACTTCCTCAGCAAGTGTTGCATAATCTTCCGGCTCTTTGTCAAAGAATTTTTCGTATAAGTCTTTTGCCCATACTTCAATGCCGTTAGGAGTGCTTGAGAGAACAACCTCCTTTTTAATGGATGCATAATCCAATAATCTTTTAGGGAGCAACAATCTCCCTGTTCCATCAAGAGTGAGTTGAATAGCCCCTCGCTGGAAATACCTGACAAAATCGCGGTTCTTTTTAACGAACATATTGAGCTTGGTCAGTTGTTCGTTTATTTTCTCCCATTCGTTCATGGGATAGAGAACCAGGTATTTACCAAAGCCCCTGTTTACAACAAACTTCTCTTGTGCTGATGGATCGAGCTGCTTTTTAAACCCGGCAGGAAACATTATCCTGCCTTTGACCTCTACCTTGCATTCATATTCTCCGATGAAGTTTGACATATGTTGAGTTCTAAGCAGGATTCTTTCTGTGAAATAATCCTAAGTGTTTGGGATCGCTTTGCATTTCACGGGGTAAATATAAAGCTTTTTACCATAGTTTACCACTTTTTACCATTTTGTTAAAAACTTTTTTTAATATTGCGGCATTGTCACGCAGTGAAAATTGATGTATCACCTGTATATATTGGGGTTTGGAAGGATATATTAGAAAAGAGTTGAGAATGATCCTTGTAATAGAAAGACGTTAATTGCTCACTTTCTGAACCAAGTGATAAAAATCGTCCCGCACACAAATTGCGTGCGGGATGAATCAAATTTTGACAAGAAGCAACAGACATTCATTAATATAGTTACTTTTGGCAGACAAAAATTATCAAGGATGGAATACGAGATAAAAAAAGGCAGGCATTTTCAGTACATCGAAGAAGGAGAAGGGGATGTTTTGCTTTTATTACACGGGTTGTTTGGCGCCTTAAGTAATTTTGAAGGTGTGATCAGACATTTTTCTAAAGATTATAAGGTCGTAGTGCCTCTCTTACCCATTTATAA
>JAESTI010000291.1 GCA_016763665.1 Bacteroidia bacterium
ATCTTCAACTAATTCCACATCTTCCGACCCAGCATCTATCATATCCAGCGTAAAATCTTCTTCATCTAATTCTCCTATTGGTATATTAAATACACCTTTCCGACTAAACAGATATTCAACGGAGCCATTGGTGGCTAAGTTGCCATTGTATTTGGTAAAGTAACTTCTGATGTTAGATATTGTCCTATTTTGATTGTCAGTAGTGCACTCAACAAAAACTGCAACGCCACCTGCAGTATACCCTTCATAAGATAATTCTGAGAAATTTGCTCCATCCTTATCACTGCCTTTATTGATGGCTTTTTGAATATTGTCTTTTGGAAGGTTTTGCCCTTTGGCATTGACTATTGCAACCCTTAATCTTGGATTGGCATCAGGATCAGTACCTCCCTCTGTTACTGCTACAGTAATTTCTTTTATAATTTTGGAAAATATTTTGGACCGTTTAGCGTCATTTGCACCTTTCTTCCGCTTAATAGTTGACCATTTACTGTGTCCTGACATGTACTTACTTTTTAAATAATTATGGTTATTTTCAAGATTTTAAAGAGTCCAAAGGTACAAAAAAGGTACTTTTTATTGAATGTTTTATATCCTTATTAAAACTGATGCGTTAAAAACCAAAATGCGTTATTAAAACTTCTCAGTGAAAAAGAAAATTCCGCTAATAAAAGTTCCTATTTGGGTATATTATATAGTTGCAGTTGTTGAGGGCGGGTGCCTTATGACCGTTGAATTGTCCACTGCGAAAATAATAGAGCCAGTTTATGGTAATACCTTGCTAGTTTGGGCATCTGTTTTGGGCGTTACGCTTGCAGGATTGGCATTCGGCTACTTTGTTGGGGGCAGGTTAATTGACAAATTACGTTTAAATAAAATTTTGTTCATCATATTAATGAATGCCAGTCTACTGATGGTGGTAATGTTGGCCTGTGCTCAGCATTTTTTAAAGACTCCCAACTTTGATAATATTGGTTTTTCTGTTTTTATAAGTGCCTTGATCATAATTTTTCCATCCGTCTTATTCATGGGAATGGTAGGGCCAATATTAGTCCAGATGATCACTCGGAAAATCAAGGAATCAGGAAAAATTACTGGGAGAGTTTATGCCATATCCACATTAAGTGGAATTGCCATGACCTTTTTTCTTGGGTTTTTTCTTTTACCGGAAATAGGAATAACCAAGACTATTACAGGAGCAGCATGTTTGTTGGGCTTGATACCCTTAGTAACTCTAGTAATAAGAAAGAGAATGTTGTTGTGGACCGGTTTATTTCTTGTTGCATTTACCCTTGTTTCTTTTCATAATTTATCTGATGATCATATAAATAGAAAAGATTTTTCGATCACATATCAAAGCGAGAGCCTGTTTGGACAAGTTAAGGTCATTGATGAAACTCAAACCGTAATGTATACCAGTGGAGGCTCCAATCAGGTACAGATAAGGAAAT
This sequence comes from Bacteroidia bacterium, assembly GCA_016763665.1. Next base: position 1,452 of record JAESTI010000291.1, read on the forward strand.
TGTTTTTGAATGGTACCGGACAAACCTGCGCATTGAAAAATCAACCTGATTATTCTTTATGGCCGTATGTCCATAGAATTAACGTATTATCAAGTATTAAGCCGCCAGGTTCAAAAGCACTGATCATTGGTTTTGGAGGTGGTAGTGTGGCATCTGAATTGATCAAACAAGGTTTTAAAGTGGATGGTTTGGATATTGATGGTAGAATGTTTGAAATAGCACGTGATTATTTCTCTTTTGATTTGACTGTATTGGATAACCAATATGTGGATGATGCAAGGCATTTTATCAATATAACGGATGAGAAATATGATATCATCATAATAGACATATTAAACGGGGAAATACATCCTTTTCAAATATTCACTATAGAATGTTTTACTAAGATCGGCAAGATGTTGAATCAAGATGGAATTGTTATAATCAACTATCAATCTAATTTATATGATCAAGAAAAGAGTTTAGGAGCCCGTTCCATTTATAAAACCATTCAAGCGACAGGGTTTAATATCAGGCATTGGTTTTTTATGGAGAGTCAACGAAATTTTGGTGACTTGATCATGCTTTGTTCTAAGGAGCAAATAGATTATTCTAAGTTGTCTCCAAACCGGTTAAGAAAATGTTGTCGTGACCTAATTAATTTAAATCAATTATTTACTGAAGAACGGATCATTCTTGATGATGCGATCGTTTTATACGATAATTATCCAATGCTCGATATACTAAGCAGGCCTATTACGGAAATTTGGAGAAAGGAATCAAACAGGGCAATAATGAATCAATATCAGAATTATGATATTCCGTTGTTTAATTAGAAGTGTCTGTCTTTAATGACGACAAATTTCAAAAAAATGAATATCGAACAAGGATTAACGATCTTAGATTTCTGATTTACAACTTCTAAAAATCAGAAATCGTTAATCCTTGTTCGTAAATCAAAAAAATACAACTTTATAGGGTCTAATTAAGAAAATGAAAAAGTATTTACTCTTTACCATTGTGCTGCTATTATTTTTTGGGAACTCTTGCTGTAATAAATGTAAGAATATAGAAGATGAAACTATAAACCTAACTGATCAGCAGAAAAACTTTATCCAATATTCTGGTACTGATACATTATATTTTCTAAATGACAATAATGATTCTATCATATATTATGGTCAAGGAAATCAAGAAAGTTTTAAGCTTATTAATACAGAAGAAGGTTCGTGTTCAGTAACTAAGTATGAAGAAGAAATAAAAATAATATTCATTTCTAATATTGGAGATACTATTAGAATTAGTTTGACAGCAGATCATAATAATTCTGTAGGGTTAGCAGATTTAGACCATATCATTAACAATCATGATTTTAATTATAATGTCAAGGAAGATGGCAAAAATGGGATAGGATGGGATACATTATCATTTGATAGTTTTACATATTATAATGTGTACATAACCTCTGGCGGTAATGATACGAACAAATTTCTAAAAACATATTTTACTAAAAACAAAGGGTTAGTAAGTTACGAACTCCCAGATGGTAATGGAGACTATATTCGTTGGTATAGATATTTTTTTTAATTGGCAATTAATAATAAGTATTATTCGTAATACTATTAATCCACTTTAAGCACAGCTAAAAATGCTTCTTGTGGTACTTCAACACTACCCACTTGTCTCATACGTTTCTTGCCTTTTTTCTGTTTTTCAAGAAGTTTTCTTTTACGGGTAATATCTCCACCGTAACATTTAGCAGTCACATCTTTTCTATGGGCACGAATGGTTTCTCTTGAAATAACCTTTGAGCCAATTGCTGCTTGAATAATGACCTCGAACTGCTGTTGTGGGAGAATCTCTTTAAGTTTTACACATAATCTTTTACCCCATTCATAGGCCTTTTCTCTATGAATAATAGAAGAAAGCGCATCAACAGGCTCACCGTTTAGTATGATATCCAGCTTAACTAAGTTGGCTTCTCTAAATTCAATGGGGTGATAATCCAAAGATGCATAACCCTTAGAAACAGATTTTAACTTGTCAAAGAAGTCAAATACAATTTCGGCCATCGGCATTTCAAAATTCAGTTCTACTCGTGTTGTCGTAAGGTAAACCTGATTCTTCAAAACCCCTCTCTTATTGAGCGCCAATGAAATGATTGGTCCAATATAATCCGATTTGGTAATAATTTGAACAGAAATGTAAGGCTCTTCAATTTTTGCAATACTCATTGGATCCGGTAAGTCGGAAGGATTATTGATCGCAATATCCTCACCGGATGTTAATTGTATTTTATAAGAAACGTTGGGAACTGTAGTGATCACATCCATTCCAAATTCTCGCTCCAATCGTTCTTGTATTATTTCTACATGCAACATTCCAAGAAAACCACACCGAAATCCAAAACCAAGAGCCACAGATGTTTCCGGTTCATAGACTAAAGAAGCATCATTCAACTGCAACTTTTCCATAGAATTTCGTAACTCTTCAAAATCATCTGTATCTATTGGATAAATCCCTGTAAAAACCATTGGTTTAACATCCTCAAAACCCTGTATAGCTTCAGTGCAGGGATTTTCAACTTGTGTAATTGTGTCACCAACCTTTACTTCACGTGAGGTTTTTATTCCTGAAATAATATAACCTACATCACCTGCCTGAACGGTTTCTCTTGGTTCCTGTTCTAATCTCAGAATACCAATTTCATCTGCAAAGTATTCTTTCCCGGTGGCGACAAATTTTACTTTATCGTTCTTATTAAGACTTCCATTGTATATTCTGAAATATGCAATAATTCCCCGAAAGGAATTAAAAACAGAATCAAAGATCAATGCTTGTAATGGCCCGTTCGGATCGCCTTTTGGAGAATCGATCTTTGTTATGATTTCATGCAAAAGTTCTTCAACTCCCTCCCCGGTTTTACCACTAGTAAGTATAATATCTTCCACCTCACATCCAATTAAATCAACAATTTGATCTTGCATTTCCTCCACATGTGCAGTTTCCATATCAATCTTATTCAATACTGGTATTATTGTCAATCCCTGATCAAAAGCCAGGTACAAATTTGAGATGGTTTGTGCTTCAACGC
>JAESTI010000292.1 GCA_016763665.1 Bacteroidia bacterium
AAAAGAGATTAGAAGCCATCATATATAAAGATGCCAGAACACGAATTGTTGACTTCCTGAAAGAAATGGCTGATGAAATAGGTGAGTCTGCTGCAAGCGAAACCTATATTCGAAATTATTTAACCCATAATGATATTGCCAATCTCACCGCAACCTCAAGACAAACAGTTACAACCGTTCTCAATGATCTAAGAGCGAAAGATCTGATCTACTTTGATAGAACTCGTATATTAATTCGGGATCTGACCAAGTTGAATTAGTCACATTAGTTTCCATTCTACTTTTATTCATTTGAAAATCCATTATTGTCAAAAAATTGACAGTAAGTTGTGAAATACAAACTACTTTTGTAATGATATAGGACATAAGTAACAATTGGATTTTCTATGCCTTCACTTAAATTCCAAAAACATAAACTTTCAAATACATCAGAGCAGATTCATATATTAGGATCTACTACCAATGGTAGCTGTAATTTTCCATCATTTAAGGATAAGTTAGAGACAATTGGGTTATGGCCATTTAAACCTACTGTATTAGAAATTTTGCAGGTAAATATTGGCAAAATGTGTAATCAAACCTGTGGTCATTGTCATGTAGATGCAGGTCCTGATAGAAAAGAGATCATGAGTAGAGACACAATGCATCTCTGTCTTAATGCAATAAGAAACTCTTCTATTCATACAGTAGATATTACCGGTGGTGCTCCGGAAATGAATCCTGATTTTATTTGGTTTGTTGAGGGGATCAGAAAAATAGAAAGAGAGTTAAAAATAATAGTTAGAAGTAACCTCACTATTTTAACATCAAATAAGAAGTACAAGGATTATCCCACATTCTTTGCCGAAAATAATATTACAGTAATTTCTTCTTTACCCTGCTATACAGCGAAGAATACAGATAAGCAAAGAGGAAAAGGTGTTTTTAGTCATTCCATTGAAGCACTTAAAAGGCTAAATGAAGTGGGGTATGGAAAAAAAGATACCAAATTGGAATTGCATCTTGTATACAATCCATTGGGGCCTTTTTTACCACCACCTCAGGAAAAATTACAAGATGACTACAATAAACAGCTTTTTGAAAACTTTGGTGTGGAGTTCAACGAGTTGTATACAATTACAAATTTGCCTATAAGTAGATTTCTTGATTATTTGGTTACAATTGGGGAATATGAAAAATATATGGAGTTGTTGATTGAAAATTTCAACTCTTCTGCTGCTTTCGGTGTAATGTGCAGAAATACAATTTCAGTTGGTTGGGATGGGTACTTATACGATTGTGATTTCAATCAAATGCTGGACATGAAACTTGATAAAACCCAACATATAAGCAATTTTGATGATGAAAAACTTGCTGAAAGAGAAATTAAAGTGAATCAGCATTGTTTTGGATGCACAGCTGGAGCTGGGTCAAGTTGCCAAGGTGCGCTCACTTAAAAATTATTTCTTTTGAAATACCAATTGATATTATTGATTTGTTTATTGAACATTCATTCTTGGGCATGTGGTCAAGACAACTTACGGCCTATCGAAGAAAAAATAAAGGAAATTTATAAGAATACAGTACCAATCATCAAACCTGAAAACCTGATCAAAAAATTAAATCAGGGTCAAGAGATAATCATTATTGATACTAGAACTGAGGAAGAGTATAACATCAGTCATATTAAAACTGCATTATGGATCAATTATGATAGTTTTAATCCGGAATTAGTGAAAGACTTCGGCAAAAATGAAGAATTGGTGTTGTATTGTTCAATCGGATATAGAAGTGAACGTCTGGGAGAAATATTGATACAAATGGGGTTTACTAATGTGTATAATCTTTATGGTGGAATATTTGAATGGTTTAATAAAGAAAATGAAGTTGTCAACTCTAATGGAAATAAAACAAACAAAATTCATTCATATTCCGGAAAGTGGGCCAAATTTATTGAGAGAGGAGATGTCGTTTATTGAAAAGTTATAGGACATTAAGATATTAAAAAAAGCATGAAAGATTTATTAGAATTACTGAAAGCAAAATATGGTTGGTTAGTTAATGACTATGGATTTAAAATTAGTGATAAAGGCAAACCTGGATTTTTCGATAACGCTTTTGTGGTTTTAAATAATGATAAACTCAATTTTATATTCACTAAGGATCGGGATGAATATTGCCTATATTTTAAATTTTCTCATAATAGTAAAGATTACTACTTCGGCTCTTATGATTTATTTAAATTAGCTGATAATTCAACGGAAATAAGCCATTTTTTTAATGATGAATTATTTATTCGAGAATTTAAGAATAGTATGTCAAGGATAATTAAGTTATTTAGTAATGAAGCACTTGACAATACAATCTTGAAAATTAAAGAACTAAAGTTGAAGAATTTAGCTTAAGCCTTAATAAGTAATTAAAGTACATTATTACATCTTAAAGATGTTGTGTAAATGAACCAGCTTATGATATTTGTAAAAAATCCTGAATTGGGGAAAGTTAAAACCCGGTTGGCCTCTTCAATAGGAGTAGAAGCTGCATTAGAAGTTTATAGAAACTTACTAAATCATACCAGAAGAATAACGATCAAATTAGAATGTCAAAAAACTGTGGGTTACTCACAATTTGTTGATGATAATGATATTTGGGATAATTCCATTTATGATAAGGAGTTGCAGATAGGGCATGATTTAGGTGAGAAAATGAGTGGTGCTTTTCAAAACTTCTTCCAAAATGAAAGCAGTAAAGTTGTAATAATCGGTTCTGATTGTTCTGAGCTAACGAAAGAAATAATTGAAGAATCTTTTATCATGCTTGATGATAATGATGTTGTGATTGGACCTGCAAAAGATGGCGGATACTATTTGTTGGGAATGAAAAAGTATTACCCGCAATTATTTGAAAATAAAAAATGGAGCACAAATTCAGTGTTATCTAGTACGATTGTTGATTTAGAAAATCTTGAAGTGGATTATCATATACTTCAAGAATTATCTGATATTGATCGTGTTGAAGATTTGAAAATAATGGTTGATCAGCCTAAAATATAAAGTTATGGAAAGCTATTTAGAAACTACTGTAGATGTTTACAAACAGGCGGCCTTAGAACCTGAAAAGGGATTGTGTTGCACCACAACACCTGTTTGGCAATTACCAGGATTACATGTTCCTGGTAAGATGTTAGAAATGAACTATGGATGTGGTTCAACAGTTCATCCCAGAGATTTGGCTAATGATCCTACAGTGTTGTATGTTGGTGTAGGAGGAGGTATGGAGCTTTTTCAATTTTCCTATTTTACCAGAAAACCAAATTCAGTGATTGGAGTAGATGTGGTTGATGAAATGATAGATGCTTGTCGTGAAAATTTAATTGAAGCAGAAAAGACCAATGATTGGTTTCAAAAATCATTCATTAATTTAAAAAAGGGGAGTGCTCTTGATCTGCCGATTGAAGATGAAAGTATCGATGTGGCTGCCCAAAATTGCCTTTTCAATATTTTCGAAAAAACAGATTTAACAATTGCCCTCAAAGAGATGCATCGTGTTTTGAAACCTCATGGAAGATTAATTCTATCCGATCCTGTTTGTGAATATCCTATACCTGAACATTTGCGTAAAGACGAACAGCTTAGGGCAATCTGCATTAGCGGAGCGATTTCATTAAGTGAATATATTCAGCAAATTACGGATTTAGGTTTTGGAACTGTTGAAGTTAGGGCTAAGCGTCCGTATCGCTTGCTCGATTCTAATCATTATGATGTGGATAATCTCATAACCATTGAAAGCGTTGAGATTTGCGCTATTAAGGATCCTATGCCTGAGGATGGGCCTTGTGTATTTACAGGCAAAACAGCAATTTATTATGGTGCTAATGAATATTTTGATGATGACAAGGGACATACTTTGTTTCTAAACCAACCATTGGCAGTGTGTGACAAAACTGCTGGTGCTTTGAAATCTCTTAACAGAAATGATATCTATATTTCAGAATCAACATGGTTTTATGATGGTGGTGGGTGTTGTTAATCGTTAATCTATTATATCGAAGGGACTGATTCAAAAGTTAAGAAAAAGCTGTCATTCTGAACGATAGTGAAGAATCTGTTGGGTTTTGCGTTCTATTAAACAGACTCTTCGTTCCATTGCATTTCACTCAGAGTGACAGATAACTTAATTTTGAATTGCATTTGAAAATGATGATATTTATTTATCTAATGAATAGATTTAAGAAAATAGCTGTGTCATTTTTAATTGTTAGCTCTATCTCATTTGCTTTTGCGGATGCAAAAATTGATTCACTACAAAATGTATTAGACAATACAACCAATGATACTTTAAAAATCAACTTACTTAACAGGTTGTCCTGGACTATCAGGAGTAATGACCCTCAAAAAGCTTTAAAATATACCATGATTGCCAAGGCCCTGGCTGAATCTTTGGTGACAAATACTGATACTATACTAGATTCTACTCTCTTTAAAGCATTGGCATCTTCATACAACAGCATAGGAATCATCCAAAAGAATTTAGGCAATTATGAAACTGCACTTGATTATTACATCAAATCTTTAAGAATGCGAGAAAAATTGGGAAATCAGAGATCTGTAGCTGGTTCATATAATAATATTGGTATTGTTTATAAAAACCTGAAAAATTATGAGCAGGCATTGGCCTATTATTATAAGGCGCTGGAGATCAATAAGGAAACTAACAATAAATTATGGATGGCTTATAATTATAATAATATCGGAGTCGCTTATCAAGTATTAGGTAAATACGATGAAGCATTAGAAGCCAATTTTAATTCCATGGAAATTAAAAAGGAAATAGGGAAGGGAGAAATTTCTTCCTCCTATAATAATATTGGTGAGATCTATATTCAAAAAGGAGAGTATGATAAAGCATTAGAATATATAATGAAAGCTATAAACCTGGTAGAAGAGAGTGGGGATACCTACGGAATGATGATCTTCCTTTCAGGTGCTGGAATGGTGTATAAAAAGAAAGGTGATTATGCTAAGGCTATCGACTATTTTAATCAATCACTAGATTTAGCAAAGGATTACGGAGGCAAAAAGGAAATGAGGAATGCATATTTAAGGCTGGCAAAATCCTATGCAGAATTAAATGACTTTGAAGAGGCTTATAGTTTCTTTAATAGTTATAATGCGATCAAGGATAGTTTGTTTACGGAGGAGTCTACCAAGGCAGTAGCTGAAATGAGGGAGAAGTATGAAGCAGATAAAAAGGAAAATGCAATTCAAATTTTAGAAAGAGATCAGCAAATAACAGAACTAGAAGTTAAAAGGCAAAAAGTCTTTAAATATAGTTTTCTCGGTGGGTTGATATTATTTGGAATTCTTGCGGTTATCTTGTATAACCGATACCAGTTTAAGAAAAGGGCAAATAAGTTGTTACATGAACAAAAAGAGCAAATTGAACTTCAAAATAAGAATATTATGGATAGCATTAGCTATGCGAAACGCATTCAGAATGCAATCCTTATTCCGAAAGAAGAGATTAACCAGTACTTGACAAATTGCTTTATCCTTTACAAGCCTCGTGATGTTGTAAGTGGAGATTTCTACTATTTCTCCAAGAAAGGTAACAGAATCATTATTTCTGCTGTTGATTGTACAGGGCACGGTGTTCCAGGGGCGTTTATGAGCATGATCGGTAATGAGTTGTTAAATCAAATTGTAAATCAGAAGAACATCTTGAAACCGGATGAAATTCTTGAAGAGCTTAATGATGGTGTAATGGGTGCTTTAAGGCAGAATAAAGAAGATTCAGATAGTATTGACGGAATGGACCTTGCTTTATGCACTATTGATATGCAAAATAAAATCATTGAATATGCAGGGGCACACAATCCTTTATACATAGTGCGAAACAATATAGATAGTAAACAAACTCATGCCAATAATGGAGAATCTGAAGTTTCGAAGTTAGAAGTTATAAAAGCTGATAAAATAGCTATTGGAGGTGCAATTTGGGGATCGGATAGAGAATTCACCAATCATACTGTTTCTCTTAATGATGGGGATGCCATTTATATGTTTTCTGATGGCTACTGGGATCAATTTGGAGGTCCGAAAAATAAAAGATTCAAGTCAAAAAAATTCAAAGAAATTATTTTAGAAATACAAGGCAAATCAATGCAAGAGCAGCATGATTTTCTTGATAAAACCATTGAAGATTGGCGTGGAGAATATGAACAAACTGATGACATAACGGTAATTGGAATTAGAGTATGAATAGTTTTACTTGTATTCTAAAAGTTGTTATGTTTTTATATCTTTGTTAGATAAATATACAGCTGCAAAAAAAGTGGAACCGATTCACATAGAACCTACAGAAGAAACTCCTAAGATTTCTTATAATTCATCAACTGGAAGTTTAGAGATAACAGGCGAATCTTATCCCGAAGATGCCAGCGAAACATATAAGCCGGTGTTTGACTGGATAGATGAGGTTAAAGATCAGCTTCCATCTATAAGTCTTGGTTTTAGTTTAAATTATCTTAACACTGGAACTTCCAAAATAATTATTGACCTTATCATGAAATTGGATGAAATGTGCAAGGAAGGATATCAAACAAAAATTATATGGCTTTATTGCGAAGAAGATGAGGACATGATGAATTTAGGTGAGGAATATCAAGATTTGGCTGCTAACATGGAGATCAAGCTTTTAAAATCCAATTAAAGAACCTCTTTAAGCTGTATGTTTACCTAGATTGACTATTGAAATGGCCTAACTGCCATCACTTTTATTAATAATACCAGTTATGGTAATCCGTTCAAGTAACTCCCTACAGGCCGGACTATCATTACATTCCAAATTCTAAACCATTCCTGCCATTTACTAATAACAACGATCTTCTGTTGATTAAGTTCGTATCCTATTATAGAAAAAGGTAGGAGGCACTTAAAATTATAAAATGCCATGAAACAAAAGATAAAATTTGTAATGTTGATGTTAGTGTTAATCTATAATCAATCAACATTTGCCCAACGTGGAGCTATTAAAGGACAATTAAAAGATAAAGAACTAGGAGAGGGCTTGCCTTTTGCTAATATTTTTTTGAGTCAAAATGGTGAATTTATTGGTGGAACGGCAACAGATTTTGACGGGTGGTATAATATAGGAATTGGGCCTGGAGATTATGATCTTGAAACCAGTTATATTGGATATACAGGTGTCATAATTGAAAATATAGACGTGAATAATGGCACAAAGACCGTTGTAGATATTGAACTAGAGCCATATTCCAGACCATATTATTTTTCCTGCTGTTGTATCATTATTCCTATTGAGGATTCTCTTGATATAATCGACCAGGGAGAGGAAATATTGCTTGAAGAAACAGTAATAAATGATTTGAACATGCAACAAGATTCTGTAGCTGATGAAATGGAGTCAATTTTTGCAATTAAAAATGAAATAAATATTTATCCAAACCCTTCAAGCGGCATTATTAATATTGAATCAATAGAAAATGTTGAAGAAGTTATATTGGTTGATATTTTTGGAAAGGAGTTGGAAAAACTGGTAACAAATCAATACGAAAAAAATACTTACGACCTAAGCCGATATTCATCAGGAAACTATTTTATCCAATACATGGACGGTAACAAGGTAATGTCCAAACAACTAGTATTGGCCCATTAACAATACCCTTTCTTTTCCTATCCTTTTAAAGGTTGTTAGCATTAGGAGCACTTTATTTAAGTGCTCCTTTTCTTTGATTTGTTAATTTTGATACATGTTAATAAAGTTTAGTAACCGGAGTTTACTAGTAACAATTATTTGCTGTTTGCTTTCATGTAGTGATGACCGAATAAATCATGAATTGAAAGTGATTAATATTCGTGTTAAACAAAGTGCTTTGGTAAAATTGGCGCAAGAGCGAGAAGAGGCTTTACAATTTGGCATGTTAATTTCCAATCCCGATGATTTTGTTGAAGCAAAGCTGTTAATAAACGATACGGTTTATAAAGCTAAGATCAGATTAAAAGGTGATTGGTTGGATCATTTAGAGGAGGATAAATGGTCATTTAGAATTAATCTTAAGGGAAAGACTTGGAATGGGCTTGATGAGTTTTCATTACATGCTCCAAAAATCAGATCATTTTTAGATGAGTATGTCTTACATCAATTCTGCTTAAAAGAAGAAATTCTAGTTCCTAAATATGAATTTGTATATGTGACCTTTAATGATCATTCATGGGTGTTGTATGCCCTTGAAGAACATTTTGATGAGCAGATGCTAGTTGCTCAGCGCGATTCAAAAGGGCTTATATTGAAATTTAGTGAAGATACTTTATGGAATCGAAGACATGAATTAGGGATTGGAAATCAAAACTTCACTAAAGGGTTTTTAGGTGCAAATATTGAAGCTTTTTCAAAAAAGAAAATTGACCAAAATAGTGTTTTACAGTTCCAATTCAAAAATGCTAAAAAACTAATGGAAC
>JAESTI010000293.1 GCA_016763665.1 Bacteroidia bacterium
AATAAGGCTAACTTTTTCATGGCTGCTAAATTTTAATGGTTCATCTTGTATAATTTTATACGGTTTTTTAAATTAAAAGTTTCTTATATTCTGAAATATATTATATTGCATAAATATACAAGTTAATATTTTATTAAAAAAAGTTATTATTATGTTTTATTCTTGTATCATGAATAAAATCAGAGATTAAAACGCTTTAAAGTTTGCCGAGAAAATGACCGAATTAAATTACATGATTAATTTATATTGAAATAACCAAAGGATTATATAGTTTTGCTCGTCAATTATACGATATACAACAATGAAATTCGGAACAAAAGTACTGCATGCAGGTATAGAGCCTGACCCATCTACGGGAGCGATAATGACCCCTATTTATCAAACCTCCACTTATGCTCAGGCCAAACCTGGAGATCATAAAGGATTTGAATATTCCAGAACTCATAACCCGACAAGGGAAGTTCTGCAGAAAAATTTAGCATCTCTGGAAAATGCTAAACATGGGTTGTGCTTTAGCAGCGGAATGGGTGCAATTGATGCCATCATCAAGACATTGAAACCTGGAGATGAAGTTATATCCACTAACGATTTATATGGTGGATCTTACAGAATATTCACAAAAATATTTGAGAATTTTGGTATTAAGTTTCATTTTATTGAGATGGGTAATTCTTCAAAAATTGAAGAATATGTAAATGAAAAAACAAAGTTGATCTGGGTGGAAACACCAACCAACCCAATGATGAACATTATTGATATCAAAGGTGCCGCTGAAATTGCAAAGAATAATAATTGTCTTTTAGGTGTAGACAATACTTTTGCATCACCATACTTACAAAACCCGATGGATCTAGGTGCGGACCTGGTTGTTCACTCTATAACAAAATACATTGGTGGGCACTCTGACGTTGTTATGGGATGTATTGTTTGTAATGATGATGAACTTGCTGAACAACTAGCTTTTATTCAAAACAGTTGTGGAGCCATATCAGGACCACAAGATTGCTTTTTGGTACTGAGAGGAATTAAGACATTACATTTACGAATGCAGCGCCATTGTGAAAATGGGACAGCTATTGCAAATTTTGTTAAAGACCATTCTAAAATCGAAAAAACTTATTGGCCGGGATTTGAAGATCACCCAAATCATGATATTGCAAAGAGCCAAATGAAGGATTTTGGAGGCATGATCTCATTTACTTTAAAAGATGACAGCTTAGATGCTGCTTTAAAAGTAATTTCTAATACAAAATTATTTACATTAGCTGAATCATTAGGTGGAGTTGAATCATTAGTAGGTCACCCCGCCTCGATGACACATGCTTCAATACCATTAGAAGAAAGATTGAAAACTGGAGTTACAGATTCCTTAATAAGATTGAGTGTTGGTGTGGAAGATATTGAGGATTTAATTGAAGATTTAGATCAAGCACTTAATCAATGATCCATTAACAATTAACTATTATCAATTGACAATTATCAATTTAAAAAATGCATAGGTTTGCTGTTATAGGACTTGGACAATTTGGAAGCGCTATTGCTAGAGTACTTGCTCAGCGTGGTGCTGAAGTTTTAGCTATTGACAACCGTGAAGAATCTGTAAATTATATTCGTGAAGATGTGGCTTATGCAGTCACTATGGAAGCCACAGATATTCGAGCTTTGAGAGGTCAGAATGTTCAGGAAATGGATGCAGTGGTAGTAGCCATTGGTGAAAACTTTGATGGGCTTTTATTAACCACTGTTCTATTAATGGAGATGAATTGCAAAAGGATTATCGCAAGAGCAATGAATCGCCATCAAAGAATGATACTTGAGAAAGTTGGTGTTACAGAGATTCTCTCTCCTGAGGATGAGGTAAGTGTAGCTGTTGCTGAAAAACTGATCAATCCAAGCGTTGTATCTTCTTTACAACTTCCAGATGAATATGAAATTGTTGAAGTAAAAACTCCCCCAAAAATTGCAAACCGAACATTGATCGATCTAAGTTTAAGAAAGAAGTACAACCTAAACCTTATTACTGTAAAGAGAGAGTTTGATGTTACAAAAAATGGAGAAACGGTAAAAGAAATTCACATATTAGGAGTTCCCAGATCAGATACTGTTTTGTTTGATACAGATACAATGCTCATTATGGGCAAAACAAGAGATATAGAACGGTTTATTGAAATAAATCAATGATACCATAATGCAACATAGTTGCAAAATTTCTAATATCTAATACCTAAACTCTAAACAAAAACACCCCAAGTACTCAGAATCAAAAAGTAATCTCATAAATATACAATTGATCTTTCGTCATTAAAAACACTCTTTCCTTTTCTACTCTTACCGAATTAAATTCGATATTTCCCTCTACAAATATTATACGATCCTCAAGTGTTTTAATATGATAGGAATGTAGTTTATTTTCTTTTAAGTAATAGATATAATCCCCCTTTACCTGAAACTGATCTATTGCTAAAATAGGAATCGTTTTAGAATAAGTTCCATAAATATCCAAGACCAAAATTCCTGAAGTTGGATTGTTCAAGTATACCCAATCATTATTTTCAGTCAAATAATTAGGCTCCATTGATGTTCCAACTAACGAATTCAAGTTTCCACTTTTTTGAACCAAGTTAAGCTGGGTGTCATATTTTTTAAGCTCAAAATCAAATTCATCATATACCCAAATACCTTTATCATAGGAAGGGCAGGCTAAAGATACTTGTGTAAGATTGTACTGTTCAAGATCAATGGTACTCTTTTGGCTCATCGTATTATCCAGGTACACAATTTGATGTTGATCCTGATAAAACAAAAATACCTCTAAAGGAATAGAAGTATTTACCGAACTTATTTCTCCCCTGGTTTTATCATCATATGTAGCGAGTAATGTTCCATCTTGTTTATGTTTAATAATCTCATTTTGAGGAGACACGATATAGTAATTTCCGGTATTATCCGTTGTGAAGGTTATTGCCTGAAGCGGAAGGCTCTTAACTAACTTTAATTCCTGCGATGTTGGATTTAATAGAAGAATGAAAAATATCTGAATAAAGATCATAAGACTGGCAACTCTTGTTCAAAATATTTTAGTTCAAAATTCTTACCATCTAATACACCATAACTATTGATAGTGAGCCAATCACCTAAATTCACATAGCGGGAAGTTTCATTTAATTTCATATCTAACGCCAAGTGTCTGTGTCCGTATATAAAAAAGTCAACATGCTCTTTTTCCAGAATTGACTTTGAGTGTAACACCAATGCCTCCTTATCATCACCGAAATACGATGCTCCATTACTTTTACTATTAATTCCACTTTTCTGTGAGAAGTAATGCCCCAACCTAATTCCCAAATCGGGATGAATTTTACCAAACAACCATTTAGCTATACTATTCTTCATTATACTATTCACAAAC
>JAESTI010000294.1 GCA_016763665.1 Bacteroidia bacterium
TAAACGCGTTTCATGTTCCTTGTCAATTCCTCTTTCTTCAAATTGGCCAGCAAGAATGAATACTTCATGTCCCATTTTTTGAAAAACATGGATCCACTTTTCTGTTTCAAGAGCTACACCATCAACTCCGCCTATTCGTCCTATGATTATTCCTATTCTCATTGTTTTATTTATTATGAACTAATAAAAAACCAAATTAGTTAAATAATATTTATTGATAGGTATTCGTGAACCGTTATATTCAACCAAATAAACCAAACATGAAAAAAATTCGACTACGAGTGTAACATTTTCGATACTCTTGTATCTAAATGACAAATAAAAACATAACTAAAAACAAAAATTATGAAAAAGTTTGTCAAATTATCACTCGTAATCGCATTCGCGGTTTTCACATTTAACATCTTTGCACAAAACAGTAACTATCCTTTTGAAGTAAAAATTTCAGGAAAAGGGGAGCGATCAATAATCTTTATCCCGGGCTTTGCCTGTTCAGGAGAGGTTTGGAACGAAACCAAAGTCTCATACGAAAAGGATTACACTTGCTACACTTTAACTATGGCTGGATTTGCGGATGTTCCTGCTCAAGACAATTCAACCTTTCAAAATTGGGAAAATGCAATTGCAACTTACATTCAAGAAAATAAGATCAATAAACCCATAGTAATTGGACATAGTATGGGTGGTGGTTTAGCAATGGCTTTAGCAGCTGATTTCCCTGAATTAGTTTCAAAAATTATCGTGGTTGACGCTTTACCTTGTTTAGCTGCATTAATGAACCCAGCGTTCAAGACAAAAGAAAACAATAATTGTAGTGCCGTTGTTTCGCAAATGCCTTCCATGACTGATGAACAATTTTATCAAATGCAAAAAAGCACAATGCCACGATTATTAGCAGACACTTCAAAAATTGAAATCGTAGTTGGTTGGTCTGTCGCATCTGATCGAACTACATTTACAAATATGTATTGTGATTTTTCAAATATCGACTTGAGAGAAAAAATAATTAATATCAAATGCCCTTCTTTGATCTTATTAGAATCTTACTTTGTAAATTTCAAGCCTGCAATAAGCGAGCAATTTAAAAATTTAACATCCGCACAATTGCAGTATGCAACCAAAGGACTACATTTTATTATGTATGATGACAAAGAATGGTATGATAATCAATTATCAAATTTCATAGTTCAATATACCGGGAATGAATTTTGAAGAAATATATAAAAGTCATTGGCAGAAGGTATTTCGTTTGTGTATGGGTTATGTGAACGACCAGGAATGGGCACAGGACATAGCACAAGAAACATTTATTACTGTTTGGCAGCAACTACCAAAATTCCGAAAGGAATCAGCAATTGGAACCTGGGTGTTTAGAATTGCTTCTAATCAATGCTTACGCCAAATTGAAAAACAAAACCGAATGCCTAAAAGTGAATTGCCGGTCGAGATAGAAGATATTACACAAACTAATATTGAAGGTAAAGTACAATTTCTCTATAAGAGTATTTCTGAATTACCTGAAATAGATCGTATCATCATATCTCTTGAACTGGAAGATTTAAAGCAAGCTGAAATAGCAAATATTGTAGGCTTATCAGAATCAAATATCCGGGTAAGAATTCACCGAATAAAAGAGAAATTATCACAAAAATTTGAAAATTATGAACAATAAAGACGATTTCAAAGAATTGTGGAAGAAGCAAGAAACATCAGTGCTTCCAGATCCAAAGGATCTTATCAAAAAAGCCAAACGATTTAATAAGAAGAAGCTGATTGAGCTGTATCTTATGAATCTCATATTGGTTGTTATGACAGCATTTTTCATTTTTATATGGTATCAATATCAAACGGAAATGATAACTACAAAAATTGGTATTGTGGTAGTCATTGTGGCTATGATCTCTTTTGTAATTGCACATAATAAGACTCTCCCACTACTGAAACAAGTTGATTCGCAAATAAATAGCAATCAATATTTGAATCAACTTTTAAGGCTTAAGGAAAAACAATTGTTTTTGCATAATACTATGCTGACCATTTATTTCATATTACTTTCAACAGGCATTGCTCTATACATGATTGAATACTTAAATAGAATGACATTAGTATGGGCTGTTGCTTCATCCGGAATTACACTTAGTTGGATAGCTTTTAACTGGTTTTATCTCAGGCCTAAATCCATGAAAAAACAACAAAGAAAAATAACTGAATTAATAAATAAATTTGAAACCCTCCATAAGCAGTTTCAATCAAGCGAATAGAATAGTATTAAAACAAAGAATTATGAACTTAAATACCATTGAAAAATATTTAATACTTGCTCAACATCCCACTAAAGGAAGATTCACATACGGGCAGTTTGTAAATTACGGAGTTATCGGTGCCTCACTGTTGGAAATGTCACTGAAAGATGGAGTGAGTGTCGAAAACGAACTACTGATATTAAAAGACGATATCGAATTTGACAACCCTGTACTTCTTGAAATATCAACCCTGATAAAGTCTTCAGAAAAACCAAGAAAAATAAAACATTGGATACACAAACTCGCAAGAAAAGCAGCAAAGTACAAATGGTCATTCTTGAACGAATTGGAGAATAAAAAACTTATTCGGATAGAGCATAAAAAGTTTTTAGGCCTATTCCCTTACAGGAGGTGCTACCTTATAGAAGATTCAATTCGCGAATCCTTGACCCAAGATGTAAAAAGAAAAATCCTGAATAAACCTGAAATGAATAATGAAGAAATACTTATTCTCGGAATGATCGAAGCATGTCAGATGCATAAAATTATTACATCAGATAAACAAGAATTAAAAACGATAAAAAAAGAATTGAAACAACTTCTTAAAGAAATTCCAATAGCCGGTACAGTTGCCAAAACAATTAAGGAGGTTCAAGCTGCAATTATTGTAGCGGTAGTGACATCCACAATTGTAGCATCTTCAGCTAGTTCAAGTTAAAAGACAATTAATACCACTAGAGACTAAGAGAATTTTGTAAATGAATAATTTGTTTAAAGCAGTTTCATGAAATAAATAATTCTAATTATTTCATGCATAATAGAATCTTATCATTACGGTACCCTCGTTTATCTATTAAATAGCTGCTTTCATCGAAAATTACTTTCCAACATCATATACAATTCGTATAAACAATCAGAAAGAAGAAAAAAGCCTATTAAGCAATAAATAAAAGGATTAACAACTAAAACCTTAAGTTAACCGATAAAAACACAGATTATGGCACCACAAAAAGAACAACTAAGTCAAGATCAATTAACATTGATTTATGATGCTCCTGTTTTGGTAGCAATATTAATTGCAGGTGCTGATGATATTATTGATAATTTAGAGAAGAATCAGGCAGTTGAATCTGCAGCTTTTAGTTACAGCTCATTTTCTTTTGATGATGAATTAGTAAAAGTTTATAAAAAAACCAATAAAGATTTCCCTGCTAAATTTAAGGAGTATGTATCCAAGCTTCCCAAAGATGCAAAATCAAGAAATCCTGTAATCGCAGAGAAACTGGGAAAGTTAAATGATATATTGCCAAAGTTTGATCACGACTTCTCACAACATTACTATCAAAGTTTAAAATTTCTTGCAAGGGATGTAGCAAAAGCTTCAGGTGGATTTTTTGATATCGGCAATATTAGCGGTAAAGAAAGAAAATGGTTGGATCTGGAAATGATCAAAGAACCATAAGAGGTTAATTCAACCCAAAATATGAATATCTAATGCCAGTGGTGTAGTAAATGGTTACGTCAGTGTTTTGAATCATGAATCAAATTTTCGAATAAAATTGTAACTTGCTTCGTACTCGGAGCCGAACTTCGTTTGACTCCCAGTTGGACGTAATAAAAAATAAAATAACAATTGGTACCACTTATTATTCTGATAGGTTGTTTCGGAATAACATTCTTAATAAATAAGTTCTTTCTTAACGCACGTCTCAGTTTGTCATTTATTGGGAGATTGTCCATTGCAATAATGATGCTCTTAGCTGGAATTGCCCACTTTGTTAAAACTGATCTAATGGTTGAGATGATGCCGGAGATTGTCCCTTTCAAAAAGGAAACTGTTTACCTCACAGGTATTCTTGAAATTGTAGCTTCAATTGGGCTTTTAACTCAAAAGTTCGCAAGGATGACCAGTATTATGTTGATCCTATTCTTTCTTGCAATATTACCAGCCAATATTATCGGAAGTATCAAAGAAGTCGAATTAGGGGGGATGGAGAAAGGTATTAACTATCTTTATTTTAGAATACCATTACAGTTATTATTTATAATCTGGGTATATTACTTTGGAATTAAAATAAATAGAACTACGACCACTGTATAAAATCAATAGTACCTGAACTGAAAATTATAAACAGATGAAATTTATTAGAGAATTTAAAGAATTTGCCATTAAGGGTAATATGTTTGATATGGCAATTGGAATTATAATCGGAGCTGCTTTTAGTAAA
>JAESTI010000295.1 GCA_016763665.1 Bacteroidia bacterium
ATACCCAATTCCAAAAATAACATCAGGAATAATGTCAAATGGATTTAAGAAATAAATGATTGCCGCAACAACTGACACTATAAAAGTCCAGGGTGGTTGTTTATACTCCCCCTTTACCCAAGCGCGAACCAGGTCGATTAACAAATGCAAATCGTCCCAAACACTTTGAATCGCCTTTTTATTAATTTTAGCTTTATCAATCCCTTTTGAAATAATATCCAAAATCTTGGACTTATCATTTACAATCTTTTCTGCATTTTTAAATGCCCGTTTAAATCCTCTTGGCTGTTTCATATATAAGGTAGCTATTTAGCCAAATTAATTCATTGTAATTAATAGGGTGCAATTAAAGGTTTTGGAAAGATTCTGGATATTGGATGCTGGATTCTTGATAAAAAATAAATAATAGTAGCCATTATCCGGCATCAAGTATCCAACATCCAGTATCGACTATCCAACATAACGTTTCACAATAAAGTCATTTTTGAGTAAAAAAGTATTAATTTTGCTTAACAATGTCGGAAGAGATAAAACATGAGTGTGGACTTGCCCTGATAAGGTTATTAAAACCTTTAGATTATTACATCGAAAAGTATGGTACTGCTCTTTATGGCATCAATAAGCTTTACCTGCTCATGGAAAAACAACACAACCGTGGACAAGACGGTGCGGGTGTTGTAACGATCAAGTTAAATTCTGAACCAGGCAAAAGATACATTGCCAGATATCGATCCAATACTACCACCCCAATCAAAGATATTTTTGGTAAGATCTTTCGGAAATATGAAAAAGCCGAACAGCAAAACCCGGCATTACTAAAAGATGCCGATTGGTTAAAATCCAATATTGGGTTTTGTGGTGAATTACTATTAGGACATTTACGATACGGCACACATGGTAAAAACCGCATAGAAAACTGCCATCCAATTCTTCGACAAAATAACTGGAAAAGCAGAAACCTTGTGCTTGCAGGAAACTTTAACATGACCAATACTGACGAACAATTTGAATACCTGGTTGGGCTGGGCCAGTATCCAAAAGAAAAATCAGATACAGTTACAGTTCTTGAAAAAATTGGCCACTATATTGATGAAGAAAATAAAAACCTGTTCAATAAATATAAGGATCAAGGCTGTTCAGGAAGTGAAATATCAGATTTAATTTTTGAGAATATTGATATCCAGAATATCCTGACCCAATCCGCTAAAACATGGGATGGTGGTTATGCTATGGCAGGGTTGTTGGGTCATGGAGATGCTTTTGTAATAAGAGACCCATCAGGAATAAGACCGGTGCACTATTATGCTGACGATGAAGTTGTAGTTGTAACATCGGAAAGACCACCGATCCAAACTTCATTTAATATCCCAATAGAAAAGATCAATGAAATAAAACCCGGTCACGCTTTGATCATTAAACAAAATGGAAATGTAAGTGAAGTTCAATTCAAAGAGCCAACAGAACAGAAATCCTGCAGTTTTGAAAGGATCTACTTTTCAAGAGGAACTGATAGTGACATATATAAAGAACGAAAAAACTTAGGCAGGTTGCTTGTTCCTGCTGTAATGAAAGCTATTAATAATGATTTCAAGAACACAGTTTTTTCCTATATACCCAATACTGCGGAGGTTGCTTTCCAGGGAATGGTAGATGGATTCAGAGAAGCTCTTTCAAATTTAAAAAACCGTGAAGCCAGACACTCACAAAATGGTGATATTAGTAACGAACTTAAAGACCTCCTGACTTTAAAGATCAGAATTGAGAAAATTTGTGTGAAAGATGTGAAGCTCCGAACCTTTATCACAGAAGATGCATCAAGAAATGACATGGTACAACATGTTTATGATGTAACCTACGGAGTTGTTCAACCCACTGACATTTTGGTTATTCTTGATGATTCCATTGTTAGGGGAACCACTTTAGAGCAAAGTATACTAAAAATATTAGACAGGCTTGGACCCAAAAAGATCATAATAGTTTCATCAGCACCACAAATCCGTTACCCTGATTGTTATGGTATTGATATGTCTAAAATGAAAGATTTTATCGCATTTAGGGCTATGATCGGATTGATCAAAGACCAGAATAAAGAAGATCTACTTGATAAGGTATATGGGCTATGTAAAGATCATGATTATAAGATCAATACCGAAATACCAAATTATGTAACAGAACTGTACGATCAATTTACAGATGAAGAAATTTCGGTTAAGATCTCGGAAATTGTAAAAGTATCTGAAATTAATGCCGAGGTTCAGATCATTTATCAATCTATTGACAACCTGCATAAAGCCTGCCCCAACCATACCGGTGATTGGTACTTCTCAGGCAATTACCCAACTCCGGGAGGAAACAAGGTGTGCAACAAGGCATTTTTGAATTATATGGATGGTATTGAGGAAAGAGCCTATTAAAAACCCAAGGCACAACTTCAAAAATCAGCATTGGATGTTCGATACCTGCCTGTCCGGCAGGCAGGTTGGATATTTTTGACAATGACAAATAATCAATTAAAATAACCAATTCTCAATGTTCAATTTTCAATACTCATTTCTTGAGCGACTGTTAAAGTATAACAGAAGAAAAGCAAAATTAAATGACGATATTACACACAACTAAATACCAGACTTATCTGAAAAATCTAACTTTTTTATTCCTGGTCGGTTTCTTCCTGGCTGCTTGCTCTAAAGATGTAAAGGATGGATCGGTGGTTTTCTATACCAAATCTGATACTTGTGGATTTATAATCATTACATTGGCAGGTGAATCTGTGGGAGGTTTAACGACCGTTGTTTCTGTTGCTGCTGATTGTAACGATGCCGGTACACTAACAATCAATAAATCACCTGGAGATTACGCATATTCGGCTGAAGATGATTGCCACACTTATTCAGGATCTTTAACAGTCACCGAAGAGGATTGCATAGCTGTGGTATTTGTCCGGTAAAACATCTGGAACAATCGGATGCTTGCCCCAATGAAGTAACAAAGCATTTTTGAATTATATGGAGGGCCTTGAGGAAAGGGCCTATTAAAACCCACTCTTTATAAAAAAAATAGTAGTCACACTGAGTTTATCGAAGTGTTTCTTATCTATATCTCAACATCCATAGTTAGTCTTCGATAAACTCAGACTGACAAGAACACTCCCTGATCGTGCGATCCTCTGTATTATTACTGATTTTAATAGCTAAAATATAATCCAAACAGCTTCTAAAGCACACATAATTTACCTAACTTTGTAAGCTTTTGGTTAAAGAAATACAAATATGAGTAAACCCATAGATAAATTAAATTCAGTAGTCATAAAATTTGCCGGTGATTCGGGTGATGGAATGCAGTTAACAGGAGGACAATTCACCAATACTGCTGCTTTTCATGGTAATGATCTTGCCACTTTTCCAGATTTCC
>JAESTI010000296.1 GCA_016763665.1 Bacteroidia bacterium
ACTTACTCCAATAAATCCTCTTTGAACCTCCCCATATTTTAGAAGGTCATCCATTACTTTTTTTACAATATTAACTGGGATGGCAAAAGAATACCCGATATAGGAGCCGGTTTGTGATTGGATCGCTGTGTTTATTCCAACCAAACTTCCTGAGGTATTTATCAGTGCACCACCACTGTTTCCGGGATTTACAACAGCATCAGTTTGTATAAAAGACTCTATTCTGTATTTATCATCCAAAATATTGATGCTTCTTGCTTTTGCACTTACAATACCAGCTGTCACAGTCGAAGTTAAATTAAATGGGTTTCCCACTGCTAACACCCATTCACCAACTTGAAGAATATCAGAGTTGCCAAACTTGATAAAAGGAAGTCCTTTTTCTTCTACTTTAAGAAGAGCAAGGTCGGTTGTTGGATCTGTTCCTATTACTGAAGCTGTAAATGTTCTTTTGTCATTTAATACAACCTCTATTTCATCTGCACCATTAATAACATGATTGTTGGTTACTAGATATCCATCTTCTGAGATAATTACACCAGAACCACTTGACATCCTTTGTCTTGGCTGTGTTGGTTGTTGACGTTGATCATAAAATCTGAATCCAAAAAAATCCCTGAAAGGGTCAAAGTAGTAACTTTGATTAGTTTGCTGGTCTATAATAGATTTAATATGAACAACCGCAGGAGTTGCGATTGAGGAAGCGTAAGTGAAATTAACTCCTGCCGATTGTTCATCAGGAAAGCCGCTTTGATTGTTTGTAAATACTACATTTTGTTTTTCATCAAATGAAGTTGTTTCTTTTTCTCTAAAATACTTACTCAAACTGTAATCATACACTCCAACACCGATAATTCCTCCTATTCCTGCAATGATTAAAATGAGTACAAATCCTAATAACTTTTTCATGTTGTAATTGAATTTTATTGAAAAGTAACTAATATGTAATTATCAAATTTTATGCCACTAATTAATTTTTATTCTGTTAATTTGCTTGCTTATTAAACGATGAATTTCTTTTGTTTAGTATTGCCTATTTAGATAGATGAATAAATAAACAAAGAAGTTGCATTAGTATTTTTCATAAATGAACATAGGAAAGATAGTAATATGGTTGTTGATCTTTGCTGTTATAGGATTTGCTAGTTGGTATTTCTTTATGCGCAAATCCGAAGATATTATTCCTCCTGAGCCATCAGAAACAATTCCTGCCTACTTACCTGAAGAAAACCAGGAAGAATTTGTGATCAATCTTAGAGAAATCTTGAATTTACCTGATGATACTGATCTTATTGTAACAGATAGCTCTGATGCGGAACAATTAATAATTGCAGGATTATTTGATCAGTCAAAAGAGAAAGATACTACTATAACTTTATCTAGTTCCAGTACAAAAATTATGGATTTAATTCAAAAATCAAAATTGCTGAAGGTGAGTCACTATGATGTAACAATTAGATCTAAAACGATGTTCCTAAAAGAAAATTTCAAAGTGCAATTTTGGCAATCACCTTATTTCAGGCCTGTGTTTTATGTTAATAGTAAAAATGAATTTCAGTTATTTGGAGTTGATTATTCTGATTCATTGAACATTACCTTGGAGGATGAAAGGCTCAAAATAGAATCCCCCGGTAAAAGTATACATGCCGAACTTTACAGGTAAATTAATGTGAAGTTATCATTTGTTAAATATCAGGGAACCGGTAATGACTTCATTATTTTTGATAACAGGGAATCAACTCTTTCAAGGAAGAATATTGAGTTTTACAAAACAATATGTCATAGGCGGTATGGTATTGGTGCGGATGGCGTAATACTGATTCAAAATCATAATGAATATGATTTTGAAATGGTGTATTTTAATGCTGATGGCAGGGAAGGATCAATGTGTGGTAATGGTGCCAGATGTGCGGTTGCATTTGCCAGATCTATTGGTATGATTGAAAGTGATGCTGTTTTCCTGGCCTATGATGGAAAGCATAGCGCATCTTTCAATGATCATAATGTTCGTATAGAAATGACAGATGTTAATGATGTTGAATTTGGGAATGACTATTATTTCTTGGATACAGGGTCACCACACTATATAGTTTTTGTAGACGATGTGGAACAAGTTGATGTGAGAAAAGAAGGGGGTAAGATCAGATACAATGATAGGTTCAATGCCGAGGGCACCAATGTTGATTTTGTTCAAAAAACGGACTCTGGTATACAAATTAGAACTTATGAAAGAGGTGTTGAAGATGAGACTTTGTCTTGCGGAACCGGAGTTACAGCATCTTCATTATGCTCATTCTTAAAGTATGAGTTAAATACTACTCAATTGCAAGTGTTAACTCAAGGAGGTAATTTGGAGGTGAGTTTTGATCATCAGGATGGTAATTTTAGTAATATTTACTTACAAGGCCCTGCAAATTTTGTTTTCACTGGAGATGTTGAGTTTCCAGGCTAGTTTCTTCTTTATAGTAGTTTATTAACTACTATTTACGAATAACGAGTTAATACGAATACACCAACTACACGAATTACCCTTTCAAAAGTTTTCCACAAATTCTCAAGAACTCTTTCCAACTCATCAAATAATACTTAGATTTGTAGTTTTATTTGACGTTAATTCTTTCCTAAAAGGAATTATTTGCAGCTTTTTTACCCCAATTTATGAGAACTCGTTATAAGCAAGACCATCTAAAGGTTACTACTTCGCAACCATGCAAAGTAGTTTATTCTCTTTATGAGCATTCATATTTAGGATACTTGTTTGAACCCCATATTGTTCAGATAAACAGTAAAGGGAACTACACGCTATCGCATCAAAGGCTTTTCAGCAATACTGCCGGTGATTTTGATCAATTTTTGGATCAAAATGATTATAAATTGATAAGCATCTTAGACAGATGTGATCAGAGATATATAATCAAGAAATATGCAGATGATAATCCAAAGCCTACGGACTTTTTTAGCAATGTTTATAATGATGAAATGCATACAGTAGTGAGGTCTGAGATTGAAACTAATATAGGTGGAGTCATTGATTTGCTTGAACAGAAACCACTATTTGTGATGGGGAAAGATGGTAATCCAACAAGGGAAGAAATATACCTTACGGATGATCGTGCTACAGTTTTGTTCTATTTTAAGCGGGAGAATGGTCAGATAAGGTATTTCCCAACCATAAAATATAAAGAAGAACGAATAAGTTTTATTCATAAAGATGCTAAGCTCATATCTTCTAAACCAGCCTTGATGCTTTTGGACAACACTCTTTACCAATTTGAGTATGGGTTAGATGGTAAGAAATTAAAACCTTTTCTTAAAAAGGCATTTATTCAGATTCCACAAAGCTCAGAAATCACTTATCTTAAAACTTTTGTCAAGCCATTATTGGAAGAATATAGAGTACATGCGGAAGGGTTTGAGATCATTAATGAGAAATTTGAAGCTAAGCCAGTATTACAGATACAAAAAGTTTGGAATGAAGATGTAGCAATTGCTCTTTACTTTAAGTATGGTGATAATATTTACCCATACCGATCAAGCAGAAAGGCGTATGTTACATTTAATGAGAACAATGGGTCTTATAATTTTACAAGAATAATGAGATCGCTTACTTGGGAACAACACAAAGTAGATCTGTTAATTAGTTTGGGGCTCAGGCCAACAGAGGGTTCTGGATTTAGAATTGAAAAAAGACTGAACGGGGAAGAAGAAACAGTTGAACAGTTAGACATGTTTCAAAGTACTGAGGATAAAGAATCATCATTAAAGGATTATGAGATAACAGACTGGCTGCAACAGAATTTTGACCTTATTGCTGAACATGGATTCGAGATAAGAAAAGAAGGGGATCAACAAATTTATTTTACAACTTCTCAATTGTCATTTAAAATAGATGAACAAAGTGACTGGTTTGATGTAAAAGCAACCGTTCAATTTGGCAAGTACGAGGTTAATTTCGTTGACCTGAGAAATTATATTTTGAAAGGAATTAGGGAGTATATTTTACCGGGAGGAGAAATCGCAGTTATTCCTGAAGAGTGGTTTGCCCAGTTTAAATACTTATTTGAATTTTCAAATAATTCTGGCTCCATTCAGTTGAAAAAGTACCATGTTGGGATCGTACAAAATTTGAGGAACAATCAACTTGCGCAACTTTCAATAGATAGAAAGCTGGAAGGATTATCGGATTTTAAGGAAATTGAAGAAGCAGATCTTCCCAAGAACTTTAAAGGAAAATTAAGAACTTACCAAAAGGCGGGTTATGATTGGTTGTGCTTTTTAAACCAATATCGTTTTGGAGGTTGCCTGGCTGATGATATGGGTTTAGGAAAAACCATTCAAACTTTGGCTTTATTGCAAAAGCAAAAAGAAATAGGTGAGAAGCAAGCCTCTTTAATAGTAATGCCAACTTCGTTGATACATAATTGGGAGCAAGAAGCAGCAAAGTTTACTCCTAAACTGAAAGTATTTGCTTATACAGGAACAGAGAGAGAGAAAGATGTAGCGTTGTTTTCCGGTTATGATCTAATACTAACTTCTTATGGTATAGCTCGTTTGGATACTGAAATTCTAAAACAATATTACTTCAATTATACTATTTTAGACGAAAGCCAGATCATTAAAAACCCTAATTCACAAATTTCCAAAGCCGTAGCTTCGTTAAATTCACAATTCAAACTAATTTTATCTGGAACTCCTATTGAAAATTCAGTAATGGATTTGTGGTCGCAATTGTCATTTGTTAATCCTGGGTTATTAGGGCTTCAAACCTATTTTAAGGATAATTTTGTAATACCAATTGAGCGTGATAAGGATGAAGTAAAACGCGACAAACTTCATGTAATTATCAAACCATTTATCTTAAGAAGAACAAAAAAACAAGTTGCAAAAGAGTTACCCGAAAAGATAGAGCAGGTAACTTATTGCGAAATGTCAGAAGAGCAGCACAAGTATTATGAGGAAGTTAAATCCTCTTACAGGAATGAAATACTTAAGTCTATTACCAAGTTTGGAGTTGCGAAATCAAGGATATCTATTATTCAGGGGCTTACTAAGCTGCGCCAAATTGCAAATCACCCTGTTTTGGTTGATGACTTTTATACAGCCTCATCAGGAAAATTTGAGGAAGTAACACGTATGGTAGAGAGCGTAATTGCTGAAGGACATAAGATTTTGTTGTATTCCCAGTTTGTGAAACAACTTACTCTGTTTAGAAGATATTTTGATCAACAAGAACTAAGCTACGCGTATTTGGATGGAAGCACCAAACAAAAAGACAGGAGGGGAATAGTGGAAGAATTTCAAAACAATGTTGACCTAAAGTTATTTCTTATATCTCTTAAAGCTGGTGGATTAGGTTTAAATCTTACTGCAGAAGATTACGTATTTATTGTTGACCCCTGGTGGAATCCTGCTATTGAACAGCAGGCAGTTGATCGTTCTCATCGAATTGGGCAGGTTAATACTGTATTTACCTATAAGTTTATTGCTAAGAATACCGTTGAAGAAAAGATATTGGGTCTACAACAAAGAAAATCTGAAGTGGCCAGCCAGTTGATCGTAACCGAGGAATCTT
Source organism: Bacteroidia bacterium (assembly GCA_016763665.1). Next base: position 5,573 of record JAESTI010000296.1, read on the forward strand.
TCTTTAAATCGTTATCCGAGATAGATATAAGGTCAATTCTTGAATAACATGGGTCGCAGCAGGATAAAAGGGTATCGAATATATCTTATCGGATTTATGGGTGCAGGTAAAACTACACTTGGTAAGAAGCTTGCCAACAAAATAGGATTTGATTTTCTGGACATAGATGACTTGATCGAAAGAGAAGAAAATCGATCTATTAATGATATCTTTTTAGATGAGGGGGCTGAGTATTTCAGAAAGCTTGAAAGAAAAGTACTACACCATACTAACCAAAGACAACAAATGGTTTATGCAACAGGAGGGGGCACTCCATTCTTTTTTGATAACATGCAATGGATGAGTAAGAACGGAACCACTATTTATATCAGGCACCATGAGGATCTGCTATTTGGTAGATTGCGAAGCTCCAAGTCTAATCGTCCTTTAATAAGTGATCTTTCAGATGAAGAGCTAAGAAGATTTATTATTGATCATTTAGTACAAAGAGAGGAATTTTACAATCAATCGAAAGTAATTGTAGATGGTAAAGGAATTAATGCTCAGGAAGTGGTGGAGAAATTGATTGTTCCAAAGAAGTTTTCAGGAATTAGATGAAACTTACCTTGGCTTCTGGGAATTAAAAACTATGAAAATTAAGATTATTATTATTCTATGTTTGATGTCTAATTTGGTGTATTCACAACTGATGTTAGAGATTCAAAAAGGTAACTATGGCAAGGATGGAAAAAGACATGGTAAATTTATTATTGATGATGAAAGGCACTGGTATCCTGTAGATTCTATTGTAAGATACAAACATGGTGTACTAAATGGGAAATGTCACATTAGTACTCATGCTTATATTGAAAAATCGAAATTTGTTAATGGGAAACGTCACGGAAAGTCCATTTGGGTCGATTATGACTCGGGAATTAAATTCAGAATTAAATATGATCAAGGAATTCCATTGGATACTCATAAATTACGTTTAATGCCAGTTCTATTTGATAGAAAAGTCTATTTTATTAGAGTAGGATTTGGTCCAAAATTATGGAGTGGCAATTGTGCCGTATTAATTAGGAGAAAATATGGTCTGACCGATAGCAGTATTCGCAGATTCAGTACAGCCAGAAAGAATACTATGAAAAGGATATATAAACATAATTTGAAAGTAAACAAATATTTGTCCAGAAGAAATGGGGAAAAATGGAGAGAAGAATTTCAGGGAGAATTAAAAAATTGTATACCACCAGGTTGGTTGCTACTTTAAGTCAGAATAAATCGCAATTTTGGAAATGTTGCCAACAAGAAGACATAAACTACTAAACCAATACACAACTAAACTAATCAACTAACATGTCAACTCAAATAAGCAGCATTCTGTTTCTTATCAAACTTCACATTCACATGTTCTTGTAGCGTAGTAGCTAATGAAAGTCCAACAAAATCAGCAGCAATAGGAAATTTTTTATGATTTCTATCAACTAAAATAGCTGTTTGTATTTTTTTGCAGGAATAATTGAGAAAATATCCCAGACCATAGGTTAATGTCCGCCCGCTGTTCAATACATCATCTACCAAAATTACTACTTTGTTATTGATAATTTTCTCCAGGTTATTTTCAGACACTTTTGATTGGGCAGGATCGGTCTCATCAATATCAATATTTAAGATATGAGTTTTGATAGAAGAGATTGCTGTTAACCTTTTGGATAGCATATCTGCAACAATAATTCCTCGTGGGGCAATACCTGCTAATACGATCTCTTTTTCCTTATAATTACTTTCATAGATCTGGTAAGCAATTCTGTTGATTTTTTGATCAATTTGATGATGATCAAGTAGTTGAAGTTTTGCGTTAGTCATAGTAAAAGTTCATTTTTTCCTTCAATGCTAAGGTACGTATTTTGGCTTAATTACTTGAAAAATAGTAGTTTTTTAGTATCTTTGCACTTCATTTTTTAGAAATTAAAGTAATTGATCATGAAACAAGACATTCATCCGGAAGATTATAGACTAGTAGTATTTAAGGATGTATCGTGCGATTATTCGTTTTTAACGAAGTCAACAGTACAAACTAAAGATACAGTGAAGTGGGAAGATGGGAATGAATATCCATTATATAAATTGGAGATATCTAACAAGTCTCATCCATTTTATACTGGTAAAATGAAGTTTGTTGATACTGCAGGAAGAGTAGATAAGTTCTTTGCCAAATATGGTGGCAAGAAAGATGCTCCTGCAAAAGAAGAGGCTGAATCAGTAGCAGAAGCAATAACTGAAGAAGCTCCAGCAGCAGAAGCAACAAGTGAAGAAGTTTCAGTAGCAGAAGCAACAACTAAAGAGGCTCCACAAGAAGCTGAACCAGTAGTAGAAGAAAACAAGGAAGAAAAAACTTCAGAGGAATAGAATATTAAGTAACCAAAATACGTTAAAGTCCCGGATTTATTCGGGACTTTTTTTATTTTTGAATTATGAACTTCATATTGTTTGACGATTCGTCAAGAACCAATTTTTTACCTTTTACTTTCACACGTCCAGTTGCAGATATAAGAGCAGGCATTTTAACTATTCGCGAAAAATGGGAAAAGCATTTAA
>JAESTI010000297.1 GCA_016763665.1 Bacteroidia bacterium
AAAAGCTCTTGAATTAAATGATAAAGATTTCAATACTTTAAGTTCTCTAAAGCAATTGTATGCGCGATTGGGGCAATATGATAAGTCAAAAGAGATGAAAGCTAAAATGCAAGCCTTGAGTAATTGATAATAAGAGATCATCTGTAATTGCCTGAATAGATTTCTGTTCAGGCTTTTTTACGGCCTAAAATGAAGTTTTAAAGATTGTCTAAAATCTCCTTTAAAAAAGGAGGGAAGAGTTTTTTTTAAAAGGTTGAATGACTTAAATTAGTAAGGTCATGTTGAGCGGAGTCGAAACATAGACCGGAAGATTTCGACTCCGCTCAATCTGACGTTCAATTAGTTAAGTTTGCATTAGTACGACAAATCCATATGAATTTTCCAATAGTATATGACGAGCCGGTTTTCAGGCCACCAAGTGAGGCTTATTCACTAATATTGCAGATAACAATAGGGTGTAGCTGGAATAATTGTTCCTTTTGTGAAATGTATACTTCTAAGAAGTTCAAAGCACGGCCTGAACAGGAAGTAATTGATGAAATTCGTGCTGTAGCTGCTTATGGACAGGATACCAGGAAAGTATTTCTGGCAGATGGCAATCCTTTAGTACTATCAACCAAGCGTCTATTTAACATAATATCTGAGCTGAATAGGGCATTTCCGCGATTGAACAGGATCTCAACTTATGCATTAGCGAGTGATATTAGTGCCAAATCCATAGAAGATTTAAAGAAACTAAGGGAAATTGGCCTGAAGATGGTCTATATAGGTGTAGAAAGTGGTGACAATGAAGTACTGAGTTTCATGAATAAAGGCGAAACTTATGAAACTACCAGGGAAGGAATTCTAAAAGCCAGAGAAGCTGGTATTAAATGTTCTACCATATTAATAAATGGTATTGGTGGTAAGAAATACAGTAAACAGCACGCCATTAACTCAGCTAAACTATTAAGCGCTACACAGCCGGAATTCGCTTCAACTTTGGTATTAACATTTCATAAGGGCCTTGAAACATTTAAGCAACGATACTCAGGTGAGTATATACCAATGCACACCAAGGACTTATTTGAAGAGATGTACACATTTATTTCAAATACTACACTCACGGAGACTATATTCAGAAGCAATCACGCATCGAACTATTTGGTGCTTACTGGAATACTTGGAAGGGATAAGCAAATGTTTCTTGATCAGATTACTACAGCTATAAATCATTCTGAACTATCTAACCTGAGGGAAGAGTGGCAGAGAGGACTATAGTATACTACTATATGTGCTCAATACTCTATTTAACATAATATTAATTATGGGACAATTATATAGTAGAGAAAAGATACTATCTAATTAGTATAGAAAGTTACTACCTATTCTAGCCATATTCCAATAAGGTCATGATTATCATATGAAAGTGTGTATTGACTGCATCCAATTAGATATCCTTCTAGCGATGTGTCATTAAATAGCTTTAAATTGTAATTTGTCAGGAATATTTTTCTGAAACAATGAATAAAAGCATTTTTTCCTCTAAAACAGCCTCGATTCTAACTATCATTGGTGTTGCTGTGGGTTTGGGAAATGTATGGCGTTTCCCTTATATGATGGGCCAGTATGGAGGCAGTGCTTTTTTATTTATATACTTGCTCTTTATCTTTTTACTTGGCATTCCTGCCTTAACTGGGGAGTTTGCTTTGGGGCGTTACACCAGAAGTGGACCAGTAGGCGCCTTTACAAAGGCTTTTGGACCTTTTTTTGGTAAGCCTTTTGCCTGGTTCATTGCCACTACTGTTTTCATCGCCAACTCTTATTACCTGCTGATCATTGCCAATATCGCTTACTTAACCTATCACTCTGTGTTTTATGGATTTGAAGCACCATTTGACAAAATGAATAACGGATTAAATGATCATACCCTTCAATACCTTATTGCGGTATCGCTATTATTAGCTTGTCTGTTTGTAGTGTACAAAGGATTAAGAAAAGGGATAGAAAGGGTAAGTAAGGCAATTGTACCATTCTTCGGTTTAGCGATGATCTATTTAATATTTCATTCTTTAAGCCTGCCAGGTGCCAAACAACACCTGTTAGAATTTTTGAAGCCTGATTTTGCAGCCCTTACACCCAGAAATATCTTTGCTGCTATGGGTCAAGCCATTTTCACCCTAAGCCTTGGGGGTACATTCTTAATAGCGTATGGAAGCTATATCAAAGAGAAAGCGTCACTAACAACTCTTGCGATTTCCACGGGCCTGGGCGATACTGCAGCTGCTCTACTAGCTGCTTTGTTCATTGTACCAACAATCCTGGTCTACCAATTAGATATGCAGGAAGGCCATACGTTGTTGTTCTCTACCCTACCCCATGTGTTTTCCCAAATGCCTGGAGGCAGGATGGTTGGCACCCTCTTTTTGCTGGCGTTGGTTTTGGTTGCCTTTCTTTCCAGTTTGGCAGTACTTCAACTGTACACGAGAACACTTTTTGATAATACAGGGATTAGCTTCAAGCAATCATTGATTTTAGTTGGACTTGCAGAGGCTATACTTATAATACCATCTGCTTTCAATCCATCCATTATTGGGACGATGGATCTCATATTTGGCTCTGGAATGCAGATGTTAGGCAGTTGCGTAGCTATGTTAGCGCTTTGCTGGGGATTAGGGAAAGGCATTGCCCTTACCCAAATCTTTCAAACCGAACAGAATAGATTTCAACAACTTTACTTTTATTGGTTAAAATGGGTAATTCCTACAGTATTAATACTGACTTTGTTATTAATATATTTATGAAAGAATAATAGAGTATTAGCTTTTTTCATTTTAGTAAATAACTTTGTTATATGGATTCAAAATTGGAAAAGGGTGTTAAAGCCTTTAATCAGGAGTATAGCAAATTCGATCAGGTAGATAAGGTCCAGCGTTACCGATTGTCAGAAGGAGAAACGGATCAATTTGACGAGGATTACGAGATAAAAACCTGCGATTTGAATCTCTTTTTTAATGGTGGTAAGGCTGAAAAAGATAGTTTCGCTAAGGATTTTGGTGAATCGTTGGAAGACATTGGTTTTGCTATTCTTGTCTATCATGGCGTGGATACCACACTATATCAGGAAACGCGTGAAAAGGTCATAGAGTTATTCG
>JAESTI010000019.1 GCA_016763665.1 Bacteroidia bacterium
AGAGCCATTATGAACATGTTACTAAATTTCTTTATGAAAATGAAGATACCCCTGCATTAACTTACTATTATTTCAATAAATCATCGCAAAACAAAAAGCTACCTAAATTAGCATTAGATGAAGAGTTGGACTTCAAAAGGATTAATTTGATCTTTCAACTAATGAGCAAAGATCACAGAAAGTATGACTATATCGATATAATTAACTTAGCAAATAAAGTCGGATGCTAAAAAAAGATAAATTGTGACGCATAAAAAACTAAAAGTAGGCGTGATAGGATTAGGTGTTGGAGAAGCACATATTGAAGGCTTTAACAAGCATCCTGAATGTGAAGTTATAGCCATTTGCGATTTTTCTACGGATACTTTAGAAAATATCGGACAAAAATACAATGGAGTATTAAAAACTCGCAATGCAGAAGAGCTTCTTGAAAATACAAACATAGATATTATTTCAATTGCTTCTTATGATAATTACCATGCTGAGCAAATTGTTAAGGCTTTTGAAAATAACAAACATGTATTTGTAGAAAAACCACTGTGTTTACATGAAGCAGAAGCAATAAAAATTAGAGCCACATCAAATAATCATAAACATTTGAAATTATCTTCAAATCTGATCCTTAGAAAATGCCCCAGATTCATCAAAGTAAAAAATGATATTGAAAATGATCTCCTGGGTAAAATTTACTACGTGGAAGGTGCCTACAATTATGGTAAGCTATCTAAAATTACAGACGGCTGGAGAGGGAAATTAGATTTTTATTCGGTAACTTATGGTGGAGGAGTACACATAATCGATCTTTTTTTATGGTTAACCAAGTCAAAAGTTAAAGAAGTTTATGCAATAGGTAATAAAATATGTACTGCAAATACAGACTTTAAATATTGTGATTTGGTTTTGAGTACTTTAACTTTTGATAATGGTGCAATTGGTAAATTATCCTGTAATTTTGGCTGTGTGCATCCCCATTTTCATGAATTGAAAATCTATGGAACAAAAGGGACTTTTCTAAATGAAACATCAAACGGAATTTATTTCAAAACAAAAAATGAGTTGAATGAGCCAGAAATAATTAATGAAAGTTATCCAGGAATACATAAAGGTGATTTAATTTATAGTTTTGTAGAATCGATATTAAATGACCTTGAGCCAGAGGTAAATAAGGGACACATTTTTGATGCTATGTCAGTAGCATTTGCAATTGAAGAATCACTCAAATTAAACAAAACAATAAAAGTAAATTATTTATAAACTCATGGAAACTACATTAAGGGAAATTGCTTTCGGCAAGCCTATTATAGGAGAAAATGAAAAAAAAGCTGTATTGGAGGTATTGGAAGGACCAATATTGGTACATGGCAAAAGGTCAAAAAAGTTTGAAGATGACTTTAAAGCATTTACAGGTGCTTCTATTGCAGTTTCCTTGTCTTCGTGTACGGCCGGCTTGCATTTGTGTTATTTTCACATGGGTCTAAAACAAGGTGATGAAGTTATTGTTCCAGCTCAAACCCATACAGCAACAGTACATGCTGTTGAATATTGTGGCGCCAAACCTGTATTTATTGATGCTGAATTAGAAACCGGCAATATTGATATCGCACAGATTGAAGAGAAAATAACTGAAAAACAAAAGCGATTTCCATTGTTCATTTTTTAGGCATGCCAGTGAACATGGACAGATTAAATGAAATAGCCACTAAATATAATTTGAAAGTAATTGAAGATTGTGCTCTAGCTATAGGTAGTTACTTTAACAATAAACATGTAGGGCTGCATGGTGATTTCGGATGTTTTTCATTTTATCCAGTAAAGCACATGACAACCGCTGAAGGTGGCATGTTAATCTCAAAAAATGTTGAATCAGGTGAAAAGATACAACGCCAAAAAGCCTTTGGGGTTGACAGAAATATGACGGAAAGAACAGTCCCTGGAGTTTATGACGTAACTATGCTGGGCTATAACTACAGAATGAATGAAATTCAAGCTGCGCTCGGGATAGAACAGTTAAAACGATTGCCTGATTTTTTAAATAAACGAAGAGAAAATTACGAGGTGCTATCTGCCGGTTTAAAGGATATTGAAGAAATCTATACATTTCAATCAAGCTTCGACAATTATCAAAGCAGCTATTATTGTTTTTCAGCAATATTAAACGATCAATTAGCATCAAAAAGGGTTGAAATTGTTAATGTTCTCAAAGAAAATGGCATTGGTACAAGTGTTTATTATCCTAAACCGGTTCCTTACTTTACATACTATAAAGAGAAATACAATTATGCTGAAAATGATTTTCCAAATGCATCAAAAATTAGCAATAATTCAATTTCCCTTCCGGTTGGGCCTCATCTTGATCATGATGATATGACCTATATAATTGATACTATAAAAGACACCATATATAAATTCAAATAGAAATGATTGATATAAATAATAAAAAGATTGCAATTATTGGCGGCGCAGGTTTTATAGGACACAATTTGGCTTTAGCATTGAAAAAAGAGGGGGCTGAAATTTACATTATTGATAGTTTACAAGTAAATAATTTTCTTGCTTTCTCATCATCTGATAATCATATTACTAACAGAGAATTTTACCTTAAGATGATTGATGATCGGTTAAGATTATTGCGAATTAACCAAATTAACCTAATAATTCAGGATGCCAGAGATTACGGTGCGTTAACAAAAATATTATCAGACATTAAACCACAAATCTTAATACATTTATCTGCTGTTTCTCATGCCAGTATCTCAAATAAAGATCCTTATAGTACTTTTGATCATAGTCTACGGACCCTAGAAAATGCATTAGATTGTGCTCGCGGTACCACTGTAGAACACTTTATATATTTTTCCTCCAGTATGATCTATGGAGATTTTAAAGAAGAAATTGTTACTGAGGAAACTATTTGTGATCCAATTGGAATTTATGGAGTACTAAAATTTGCAGGAGAAAAAATTGTAATAGCATATAACCAGGTTTTTAATCTACCATATACTATAATAAGACCCTCAGCACTTTATGGCGAGAGATGTGTAAGTAAAAGAGTAGGCCAAATATTTATAGAAAACGCGTTAACCAATAATGAGATCGAAATTCACGGTGATGGTAATGATAGATTGGACTTTACTTATATTGAAGATCTGGTAAACGGTGTATTGAAAGTAATTGAAAATGAAAATGCAAAGAACCAGATTTTTAATTTAACTTATGGTAAATCACATTCAATATCAGATTTGATGGATATCCTAAAAGAGCATTTTTCCGATATTGATGTTACATTCCGCCAAAAGGATGAATTTACTCCCCACCGTGGTACCTTATCTATAGACAAAGCCAATAAGCTTATTGGATATACTCCCCAATATCCTCTTGATAAAGGTTTTGTAAAATACATTGAATGGTATAAAAATTTCCATAGACAGTTTAAAGAGGAACAACAAATCAAATCACAAGTATATGGATAATAATGATTGGCTTATATTTGATGAATGGATTTCAAATGTAGTCAAGAAAAAATCATATTGTTTGTATTTGTCAAATAAGATTATTGAATCCCTATCCAATTCCAATAATGACGATTGTAAATATCTCAATGACATTCTTAAAGGGAATGTTTATGTTTTCACAAAAGTATCAACAGAAAAAACTGAACAAGTAAAATTTATTGAGAAATTAGGGTTCAATTTAATTGACACAAATGTATCTTTTGAAAAGAACTTATCTCCGATATTAGACTTCAAATTTACCTGTAATGTATTACTAGCAAGACCTGTAGATGAAGAAAAAACGGTTGAACTGGCAAGCAGGACTATGAGGAACAGCCGTTTTCATTTGGACAAGTGTTTTGAGCAATCTACCGCAGATTATTTAAAAGGCGAATGGGTAAGAAATTATTTTAAAGGCAAAAGAGGTGACGCAATGGTAATCGCGTTGGAGAAAGATAAAATTGTCGGATTTTTACAGTTAATCAAATCTAACGGAAATAAGCTATTTATCGATCTAATTGGAGTTGATTCTTCCATAAGAAATAAAGGCATTGCCTCAAATATGATACATTTTGCTGAATCCGAATTTAAGGATTGTGAAAAATATGTTGTAGGCACCCAGGTATCTAACATTCCCTCCATTCGATTATATGAAAAACTTGGTTTTAAAATGATCTCTTCAAATTATGTCTTTCATTACCACAATTAATATTACCTGAAAATCTTGAAAATAGGAAATTTTGATACCGATCAAAAGGTGCTGATAATTGCAGAAATTGGAAACAATCATGAAGGCAATTTTTCTCTAGCTGAAAAAATGATTGGTTTGGCTGCAGACGCTGGTGTTGGAGCAGTTAAATTCCAAACTATTGTACCCCATAAATTAGTATCCTCTACGGAAACAGAAAGAATTCAGCAATTAAAAAAATTTCAATTAACAAATGATGAGTATAGGAAGTTAGCAGATATAGCAAATGAAAAAAAACTTTTGTTTTTATCAACACCATTTGATATTGAAAGCGTAAAATTCCTTAATGATATAGTTCCTGCCTTTAAAGTTTCTTCAGGCGACAACAATTTTTTTCCTTTATTAAGAACTATTTGCAGTACAGGAAAACCAATAATCATGTCTTCTGGCCTTTGTGGTTTTGAAGAAATAGTTACGTCTGTTAAGTATGTAAAGAGTTGTTGGAAAGAATTTAATATTAGTTCCGAATTAGCTGTTCTGCATTGTGTGAGTAATTATCCTGTTCAGCCCGAATGTGCTAACTTACTATCGATAAAATGTCTTAAGGATAATTTGAATTGTACAATTGGGTATTCAGACCATACTCTTGGAATAGAAGCTGCACAATTTGCAGTTACTTTGGGTGCAAAAATTATAGAAAAGCACTTTACAATTAATAAAAAATTGTCTGATTTTCGGGATCATCAATTATCTGCAGACCCTGAAGAGATGTATTTATTAGTCCAGAAAGTAGAGGAAGTACAAAAATTCTTAGGAAACTATGATATAAAAAAATCTGCGAAAGATCAAGAAATGATATCTGCTGTTCGTAGATCGATTGCTGCCAATAAGGATTTGAATGCAGGTGAAATATTAGAATTTGAAGACCTTACTTGGTTAAGGCCAGGGACAGGGTTAATAGTTGAAAATGAAAAATTATTGATTGGGAAAAAACTAAAACATCGTATAAAAGCGGGCGAGTTCATCACATTAATAGACGTAGAATAAATTATGAAAATGCTCAATATATATTGAACCCATGTGTGGAATTGCAGGATATATAGGTAAACAGAACATTGCTGAAGATCATATTCGCAGGACCTTACATTTAATGAAGAATAGAGGGCCTGATAACCAAGAATATGTAAGTTTCATTGAAGAAGGAATGAATGTATACCTTCTGCATTCACGGCTCAGCATTATTGATCTCAATAAAAGATCAAATCAACCATACTCTATTGGGGACTACACTGTTATATATAATGGCGAGATTTATAACTACCTTGAACTTAGAAAGGAATTAGAGGAAAAAGACAATATTCGTTTTACTACCGAATCGGATATGGAAGTATTACTCCAATGTTTTATTAAATATGGAGAAAAGTGCGTTGATCATTTTGAGGGCATGTGGAGTTTTGCAATTTATGATAAGAAGAATTACAAATTGATGCTTTCGCGTGACAGATTTGCAGAAAAGCCTCTCTATTACTTTGCAACCAAACACGGAATCTACTTCGGTTCAGAAATTAAATTCCTCAGGTCCTTATCCAATACTCAATTTAAGATCAATCAAAATCATCTCTTAAAGTATTTAGTGAATGGTTATAAAGCATTGTATAAGACTGATGACACCTACTTTGATGAAATTCATGAGCTAAAATATGCTGAAAATTGTATTATATCTAAGAACCTGGACAAAAAGATATATAGATATTGGCAACCACAAATTAAGCCTCAAAAAATGTCTGTCGCTGAAGCAATAGAAGGAACAAGATACTACCTGATAGAAAGCATGAAAATCAGGTTGCGTTCTGATGTACCATTAGCATTTTGCTTGAGCGGTGGAGTGGATTCTGCCTCATTGGCTTCAATAGCTGCTAAAGAGTTTAATTATAATGTAGCTTCTTTTTCTATTATCGATTCTGATGAAAGATATAATGAATATGATAATATGAAAGCCACAATTGATGATATTTCCTGCAAATCTACTATGGTTGAGCTTTCAACGGATAATAGCTTATCTAAATTAAAAGATTTAATCAATTATCATGGTTGCCCAGTTGCCACCATTACTTATTTTATTCACTCGTTTTTGTCTGAACTGATACATAAAAATGGATATAAAGTTGCATTTTCAGGAACTTCTGCTGATGAATTATTTACCGGATATTATGACCATTTTAATCTACATCTTTATGGAGTAAGAAACCACCCCGATTACAAGGACTATTTGAATGACTGGCAAAATCACATTGGTAAATTTATAAGGAACCCATCTCTAAAAAATCCCAAACTATATTTTGATGACCCAACCATTAGGGACCACATATATTTGAACAATGATATCTTCAAATCATACTTAAAAGTGAATTTTAATGATGATTTTATAGAGGAAAAATTTTGTGATTCACTGCTACGAAATCGTATGCTCAACGAACTGTTTCATGAAGCTACACCAGTAATTCTGCACGAAGATGATCTTAATTCAATGAAATATTCTATAGAAAACAGAAGCCCTTATCTGGATACCAAGTTATTTGAATTTGCAAATTCCATACCTGAAGAGATATTAATTCAAAAAGGTTATGGAAAATATATTTTGAGAGAATCTATGAAAGGAATACTTAATGATAAAGTACGGTTAGACCGACAAAAGAAAGGATTTAATGCATCTATCAACTCTATTATTGACTTCAGTAAAGAAGAAAATCGGGAATATCTCTTATCGGAAAGCCCAGTATTTGATTTAGTAAAAAGAGAAAAAATCATTGAAGTAATGGATAAACCTGATATGCCTAACAGTTTTAAGAAGTTTTTGTTTAGTTTCATTAATACAAAAATATTCCTGGAAGAAAATAACGGTATATGAAATATTGCAAAGAATGTGTATTACCTGATACCCGCCCAGGCCTGATCATTGAAAATGATGGTATTTGCAATGCTTGTAAAAGCAATAAACAAAAGGAAGAAACCATAGATTGGCAAAAAAGAGAACGTGCCTTTGGCGAAGTGGTTGATAATGCCAAAAAAAATAACAGTGGCTATGATTGTGTTATTCCTGTAAGTGGTGGCAAAGATAGCCATTGGCAGGTTATTAATTGTTTGGAGGCTGGCCTCACCCCTCTCGCAGTCACATGGAAAACCCCGGCAAGGACAAGAATTGGATACAAAACCTGCAAAATCTGGTATCACTTGGTGTTGACCATATAGATTACCAAGTAAATCCTGAAGTTGAAAAAAAATTTATGTATAAAGCATTAGTAAAATATGGTTCAACGGCTCTTCCTATGCACATGGCTCTTTTTAATATCCCGCTTAAAATTGCCTTTAAATTTGACATACCTCTTGTTATTTGGGGTGAAAATTCCGCTTTTGAATATGGAACTGACGATGAAGAATTAAAAGGAATTATTTTAGATAGTAAATGGTTAGAAAAATTCGGTCTTACATATGGCACAACAGCAGATGACTGGATTGATCAAGATCTAACAAAGAAAGAGTTAACTCCATATTTTGGTCCTACAGACCAAGAATTAGAAGACAAGGGAATAAGGGCTATCTTTATGGGTTATTATTTTAAATGGGATCCCGAAAACACATTAAACATTGCTCAAAAGAAAGGGTTCAAACCTGATGAGAATGGACCAAGAACTGGGCTTTACAACTATGCTGATATAGATGACGAATTCATCT
>JAESTI010000298.1 GCA_016763665.1 Bacteroidia bacterium
AACAGGGTATTATCATTGGATGGCAGAAACTTTACCTAGAATCTTAACGATAAAAGACTATTTAAAAAAAGCAATTTTATTGTTTCCTGAAGAATGGAAAGCTAGTGGGTTTCAATTAGAATCCTTAAAGCCTTTTAATTTGAACAAAGTACAATTTCTTCCAAAGAATTCTATTGTTAAAATTCAAAGATTGTTGATGCCAACACATACGGCAGCATCAGGGTATGTTGATGATGATTTAATCAAAGAATTGCGATCCTTATACCAAAAATATTACTCTAAAAAATGTTCATTTAATTTTGGGGAGAGGATATACATCAGTAGAAGCAAAGCTAAAAAAAGGAAAATAGTTAATGAGGATCAAGTTATAATAGTAGTTCAAAAGTATGGTTTTAAAGTAATATATTTTGAAGATCATAGCTTAGAACAAACAGTGCAAATTTGCAAGAATGCAAAGTGTATGATATCTCTTCACGGGGCTGGATTGACAAATGTTATGTTTATGAACAAAGGAGGTTACGTTTTAGAGTTTATTAAATCGTTTAAAGAGAATCCCAAGATAGTGCCTACAATATTCAATCTTTCACAAGCATTAAATATCAACTATATGTATCAAATATGTGAACCTGAAAATGATTTTCATGATATTAATAAAGCGGATTTAAAAGTCGATATTAGTTTTTTAAAAAGAAATGTTGAATTTATGTTAGGGAAAATAAAATAGATCAATAGTGATCAATGTATATCTGTTGGTAATCAACACTTTAAATGTAATAATTTGTGTTAAAAAAAATAATTAAACAAGTTTTTCACTTTTTTTTAAAAAAAGATTCGAAAATATATTATATACTAGATTATAATTACTACTCTGCACCTATCTTTCCATTGAAAATGTCATTAATTCATTTTCAATTAATAAAAAACAAGTTATTTTTTTACAAATAGGTTCAAATGATGGAGTATCAAACGATCCTATTTCAAAATATATAAAACGAGATAAATGGAAAGGCGTATTAGTTGAGCCAGTTAAATATGCATTTGATATTCTGGTTTCAAATTACCAACAGGAAGGTCTTATTTTTGAAAATGTTGCAATATCAGATAAGAAAGAACTAAAAGAATTTTATTATGTTAAGGATTTGCCTAAAAATATTCCACACTGGGTTAGCCAGGTTAGTTCCTTTAACAAAGAGATTACATATTGGCTTAAAACGGAATTCCCAGATATTGACATTTCTTGTGAGAAAGTTCAGTGCGATACAGTAGGAAATGTTTTGGCGAAAAATAAAATTGCGAATGTAGGTATAATACATATTGATACTGAAGGTTATGATTGGGAAATAATCAAAGGAATAGATTTCATTAAGATAAAACCCCAAATTATACTCTTTGAACATCGACATTTAAAACATAATGAGTATTCGGATTGTCTTACCTTATTGAAGAATGAGAACTATTATATACATAAAGAAAAATTTGATACAATTGCATTCACGGGGAAATTTTTCCCTAAAGCATTTCTGAAAAATGCTTTATAATTTGGGATATATGTTAATATTATGAATTATCCCAAAATAACTATCGTGACTCCTTCCTTTAATCAAGGCCAATACCTTGAACAAACCATTACGTCTATCCTTGACCAAAATTATCCCAATCTTGAATACTTGTTAATAGATGGGGGGAGTACAGATAATTCTGTTGAAATCATTAAGAAATATGAAAAGCATTTAACCTATTGGGTAAGTGAAAAGGATGCAGGGCAGCCAGATGCTATTGCTAAAGGGCTTAGGAAAGCAACGGGAGAAATCTTTAACTGGATTAATTCTGATGACTACATAGAACCAGGTTCATTACAAATTATTTCAGAGTGCTTTAGAGAAGAAAAAGCAGATATAGTTGCAGGGAATTACCGAATTTTTAGTGATGATGGTGAATTGGATGAGTATTCTAAAGGTACAGGAATAGATGATGATTATTTGAAAACTTTAGCGTTTAGAGGAATCCACCAACCTTCAACTTTTTGGAGAACAGAAATAGTTAGATCACTTGGAGGCATAAACCCGTTATTGCATTATTGCATGGATTGGGAAATATGGCTAAAGTACCTGTTGAAACATGAAACGGATAAATTTGTGACTTTAGATAAGACTATCGCACATATTAGAATACACCCTGAAGCAAAAACTGTAATTAATCAAGGTGGTTTTTTCTTTAATAATGAGTCAAAGTTTACAATTGAAAAAAATTCCATTTTATTTTCAATTGCCCACCAAAGAGGGCTTGATGGTATTGCTGAAATTTTTACTCAATTGAGTGAATTAGTTCAAGACTATAACTTTAAGCTTAAATTTGATGAGATCAATGATGATATAATAAAGGGTTTCCTAAGTTATTACTTACTAAGACATGCGGAAGTGAAGTATGAAAGCGGAGAGATTGAATTTTCTAATCTGATTTTACAAAATATTATAAAAGAATTATTAGATGTAGAGGGTCAAAAAAAGTACACAAAGCTTAAACTTAGGAGTTCATTTCCGGAAGCTGTTAAAATAATGAGAAAGATTACAAGAAGTTTCGAATAAGCGGAATGAAAACTGACTCTCCATTTTTTTCTATAATACTGCCTACTTATAACAGGGCTGATTTCTTGCCAAAAGCTGTTGAAAGTGTATTAAGTCAAAAGTACGAAGATTATGAATTGATAATAATTGATGATGCTTCAACTGACAATACTTCAATATTAATCGATAAGTATAGTGATGTAAGGATTAGGTATCTAATAAATGAAAAAAATATTGAGAGAAGTGCATCTCGAAACAAAGGTATTAGAGAAGCTAAAGGAAAGTATATTTGTTTTTTAGATAGTGATGATTATTATTTAGACAATCACCTTAAAGTATTGGAGCATGAAATTAGCTGCAGGCAACAACCAACCGCTTTCTTATTTACACATGGGTTCTTATATAAAAATAATGAGGAACAAAAGTTGATTTTTCCCTTTAATGTTGAACACAAAAATAATGTGGAATTAATTTATAATAGTGAATTTTATATCAATAATGTATGTATACATAGAAATATTTTAGAACAACATAAGTTCAATGTAAAAATTAAAGTTGGAGAGGATAGCGAATTATGGCTAAGAATTGCGGCAGAAGAGTATCCAATATTTCCCATCAATCAGTATACAACTGTTATCGTTTTGCATGAAGATAATAGTACTAATATTAAAAATAATTATGGATTGTATAAATTACAAGGGTTGAAATACAGGTATGAAAACCCTAAACTCAGAAAATTTTTCACAAAGAGTCTTATTAGGAAACAACATGCAGAATGTTATTTCCTGATGGCAAAATATTATCATGAAAAGAAAATTTATTTAAGATTGTTATTAGCAGTATTCAATTGTCTGTTTTTATATCCTTACCACCCGCAAAGAAAAGCGCTTATAGGTATGTTATTATTAAAGATTTAACTGTTCCCGAATATTTAATAGGGTTGGCTAATTATCTATTTCCTTATCTGAGGAAAACAAAAATAGTATATTTATTACTTGGCTCATGTATAGATTCCATAGTTTCAATTTTGAACCCTAATTGATTAGCTATATATTCTATGGATTCAATACTGAAAATGGTAAGATGTTCAATATAAAATTCTTCTCTATTAGTTAATTTGCCATTATTTAAAGCATTTTTACCATCAGGTAGTTCTATGTATATAAAACCACCCTTTTTAATATATTTCTTTGCTTTTTTTAGCCAAAAAATTGGATTAATTATATGTTCTAATACTTTATTAAGTGTGATAACATCAAAAGAGTAATCAGAGTTATAGTCTTCAAAAGAACCTAAAAAAGCTTCAGTAACTTTAACATTATTTCTTGCATGTTGAATGGAAATAGGGTCAGGATCTATACAAAATCCTTTTATGCCATGCTTCATGAATTCTGCTAGAAAAACGCATAACCCACTTCCAACATCTAGTACATTTGTATTTTTCAAATCATAACCCTTCGATTTTGAAAAATTCACTATTCGCTCAACTCTTTGTTTATTGTCAGATTTCTCATATGGCAGGTTCATTATCTTGTCATAATTACTACATATATTTTTATTATAGGTACGATCATTATATACTCCTTCATATAATTTTTTAAAGTCATAATTGTGAAAATTATTATAAGTTCCACAATTTTTACATAAAGAAATTTCCCGATAGTATTGATCCTCTTTTATTCCAAAATCCGTTTCAAGTTGTGGTTTGTGAGTAATTATTGATATTAATTCTAACCTGTTCTTTTCTGAACAAACAAAACATGCTTTATTTGCTAACATATTTAATTGGAATTAAATTGTTCAATATATTGAAACCAAAGTTCTAAATTTATTAATTGCCACAGAAACATCATATGATTATCTACTTGTAAATTGTTTTGAATTATATTTTCGTGTTCTGTTAAGATATTATTAACAGCTTCTATATTATAAATTCCCCTATTTTTAAATTTTTGAGAATGTACCAGATCCATTAACTGTTCATTGCCCTTACCGGAAAACCATATGTGAGCTGGTGCATTCCATCCTGTTTTTTTTATTCTGTTCCGGGTTTCATCTGGTAATATTCCATTACCCATTGCTTTTCTTAATAAATACTTAGTTACACCGTCACGAATCTTTAGCCTACCAGGAATCCGATACATAAATTCAACAAGGCGATAATCAAGAAATGGATCTACAGTATCAATTCCAAATGCAACGGTTTGCCTGTCTTCTGCTCTCAGACAACAAGGTATGGTTTCTCGGGTTAAATCCTGGTAAGTTCTATTTTTAAGAAAGCTTTTAAAGGGATGTTCCATTATTGGATGAAAATCATAGATATTGTAAAAATCCTTATTTAGAACTTTAGCATAACCATATAGCCTTTTCTTATCAGCAAGACATTTACTATTTTCAAAGTCTACCATTCTTGTAAATGCATCCTCAACTACCTGTCTATTTTTTATATAAATCGGATGATTATGATATTCAATCCATTTTAATATTTCTTTGTCCAGCATTTCAATATTCTGTGACTTTTTCAAATCAGAAAAATAGCAGGAAAAATATTCATATTCGCCAGCATTTAATTCATCCCCACCTAAGCCTCCAAAGAGTGCTTTAAATCCCTGATTAGAAACTTCCTTACATAAGATGAAATGAGATAACCAGGTGGCTGTAGCAATTGGTTCATCATGGACTTCGATCATTTGTGCGACCAGGTTAAATACATCAGGATCGCCTATTGGAATAGAATTCCATTTTTCAACTTTTGAATTAAGGAGTGTTTTTATATCTGCTGATTCATCGTAAGTTTTGTCATCATAAACTGTAGAGAAAGCGTATTGTTTTTTACCTGTTAAATAGACAGAGGAAGATAATATAGATGATGAATCCATGCCCCCTGATAAAGTAAAAGCAGGGTTTAGAACTGAATCTAAACGAATTTGTACTGAATCAAAAAGTAATTTTTCATATTTTTCCGCTAGCTCATTCTCTGTTTCCTCAAGATCAGGCAGATCTTGCAAATCCCAATACCGACTTATTTTTGTTGTTCCATTTGAATATTCTAGTACATGTGCTGCAGGTAGTTGCAAAATATCTCTAAATGGTGTTTCATCAGGATGGTTATCAAAATATCTATAGTGTGATGAGCTAAATACTGCAATGTATCTCTTATTAATTTCATTTGTAACACCAGGAAGTGATAGTAATGGTTTTGGCCGTGATGCAAAACCCAAAAGTTCATTCGTAATTACATAGTATAATGGCTTTATGCCAAAACGATCACGAGCAAGTAGCAATTTATCACATTTAGAATCATATAAAGCTATTGCAAAATCACCATTAATTTTATTCAATGATTCCTGAAATCCAAATTTTAGATAAAGGTTTGAAAAAACTGCTGCATCATTTGTTTCAGAATCAAATTCATTACGGTTATATATATAACCAGAAATAACTGTAATGATCCCATTGCTATCATAAATTTGAGGAGTATTCCAACCACAAAAACCAAACGAAGCATTGGCTAAATTAATTTCTTTATTTTCTGGTTTAACTAGAGTAGCAGAATTTTCAATCAATTTGTTGATGAGAGCTGATTTTTTTTCAAATGGAAATGAAGTGATGATCCCAGCAATTCTT
>JAESTI010000299.1 GCA_016763665.1 Bacteroidia bacterium
AAAGTATTTACAGTCGTAACACTTCTTGAAGCATCTTAGACATGAACTGTAGGTTCAGAATATCCCGGGCAAACTTTAACTGCAGTATGGATCCTTGAAGTAGTCGCGCCACCGATCAATAAAGGAATATCCATTTTTTGACGTTCCATTTCCTTTGCCACATGAACCATTTCATCTAAGGACGGAGTGATGAGTCCACTTAAACCAATTATGTCAACATTTTCCTTTTTCGCTTCTTCCAATATTTTATTAGCAGGAACCATTACTCCAAGATCAATGATCTCATAGTTATTGCAGGCCAAAACTACGCCCACTATGTTTTTACCGATATCATGCACATCCCCCTTTACTGTTGCCATCAAAATTTTCCCGGCTGCTTTTATCTTGCCTGATGCTTCTTTTTCTTTATCAATAAAAGGAGTTAAATGAGCAACAGACTTTTTCATTACCCTTGCGCTTTTTACAACCTGAGGTAAAAACATTTTACCTGAACCAAACAAATCTCCAACTATATTCATTCCATCCATCAATGGTCCTTCAATAACTTCCAATGGTCGGTCATATTGTAGTCGTGCCTCCTCCGTATCTTCTACGATATATTCAACAATCCCCTTAACCAGCGCATGTTTTAATCGTTCTACAACATTTTCCTTTCTCCAGGATTCGTCTTTCACAAGAACTTTGCCCTGGCCTTTAACATTTTCAGCATATTCGATCAGTTTTTCAGTCGCCTCCGCATTTCTATTTAATATCACATCTTCTACTATCTGCAACAGATCTTTAGGTATCTCATCATAAACCTGTATCAATCCTGCATTTACGATACCCATGTCCATGCCCACTTTTATAGTATGATACAGAAAGGCCGAATGCATGGCTTCTCTAACAGCATTGTTTCCTCTGAAAGAGAAAGAAAGATTGCTAACACCACCACTCACCAAACAATGAGGCAAAGTTTCTTTGATCTCTTTGGTGGCTTCAATAAACTCCAACCCATATTTATTGTGTTCTTCAATTCCGGTAGCTACCGCAAAAATATTGGGGTCAAAAATGATATCCCATGGTTGAAAACCAACTTGCTCAGTCAATATCTTGTATGCACGGGCACAAATGGAAACTTTTCTTTCCTTAGTATCAGCCTGGCCTTCCTCATCAAAAGCCATTACGATAACGGCCGCTCCATATCTTCTGACTAAAGTCGCTTGTTCAATGAACTTTTCTTCTCCTTCTTTCAGACTTATGGAATTTACGACTCCTTTGCCTTGCACACACTTTAACCCCGCCTCAATCACTGACCATTTAGAAGAATCTATGACCACAGGAACCTTTGTAATATCAGGTTCAGATCCAATTAGATTTAGATATTTTACCATTGCCTCTTCAGAATCCAGCATACCCTCATCCATGTTCACATCGATCATCTGTGCCCCATTCTCCACTTGCTGAAGTCCAACTGCTAAAGCAGCCTCATAATCACCGTTTAGGATCAGTTTCGAGAACTTCATTGAACCTGTTACATTGGTACGCTCGCCAATATTCACAAAATTAGATTCAGGTCTTATTGTTAATGGCTCTAATCCGCTAAAATGTGGCAGTCGATCAGGTTCAGGGATTTTTCTGGGAGGAAAATCTTTTACCGCTTCTGCAAAAGCTTTAATATGTTCGGCTGTTGTACCACATCATCCTCCAATAATGTTTATGAATCCGCTTTCAGCAAACTCCTTTATAATAGGAGCCATTTGCTCTGGTGTATCATCATAGCCTCCAAATGCGTTTGGTAATCCTGCATTGGGATGACAACTTACATTGCAAGTGGCATGTTTGGAAATTTCTTCAATATGAGGCCTTATTTCTTCAGCCCCTAATGCACAATTCAATCCAATACTAAATAGATCAGCATGTGAAACCGATATCCAAAAAGCTTCAGGGGTTTGCCCTGAAAGGGTTCTACCACTAGCATCAGTAATGGTACCCGAAACCATTAATGGATATTTTTTCCCAATTTTTGCACAGTATTGATCTACTGCAAATAAAGCAGCTTTACAATTAAGCGTATCAAAGACGGTTTCCACAAGTAATAAATCCACACCACCATCAATCAACGCTTTGGTTTGTTCTGTATATGCTTCTACAAGATCATCAAATGAAATTGCTCTATAGCCCGGATTATTAACATCAGGAGAAAGGGATGCCGTTTTATTGGTTGGACCGACTGAGCCAGCGACAAATCTTGGTTTCTTCGGATCTTTCTTTGTAAACTCATCTGCACATTCCCTGGCAATTTTAGCTCCTTCCAAATTGATCTCATAAACCAAATCTTCCATGTTATAATCAGCCATGGAAATTGAAGTACTATTAAAAGTATTGGTTTCAAGGATGTCTGCACCGGCCTCCAAAAATTTTGTATGTATTTCCTTAATTATTTGTGGTTTGGTGATACTTAGCAAATCATTATTGCCTTTCACATCTGATGGATAATCAGCAAATCGCTCACCTCTATAATCCTCTTCCTCCAGCTTGTAGGATTGGATCAAAGTACCCATTGCTCCATCAAGAATGAGGATTCTCTCTTTTATGATATCGTAAATTGACATTATCGTATCATTAAAAAAATTACGCGATGAATCTCGTGCTACTTAAAAAATTCACGAGATAAATCTCGTTTTACTGTTTTAATTTTGCTTACCAATCCAGACTGAATCAGGCTTATCTGTCCCCAAAACTGGGGGTAGAAAGTAGCACCTTGCAAGAGCAGGTTGCTAAGACATCAAAGGGTCTAATCCCTCCGCCTTTCTTAATAAGCAGCACAAATATCCTAAAAATATAGGTTATAGCAAAGTAGATTACGAGAAATCTCCTGAATAGTTACAATTTATTCCATTGTTGTATTGCTTCATTGTTCTACTGTTCTATTATTGTGCTTATACAATAGAACAATGAAACAATTTTTTTTTAAAAGCAACACTAATCTAAAATGGAAATAGGAGCCTTGTTGATCTCCTCTGAAGTTAAGAATTTAAGTTCTAATTTTTTCATCCATCCCAATGTCTTATATGGATGGTTGTTATTATCACCTGCATAACAAAAAAGGCTCATGGTGGGTTTACTCTTGCTATTGATCATAACAAATATCCAGGTTTGACCTGAACTATCCATAGTTTCAAATAGAGCCAAACCGCTTGTACCTATTGGAAAATTGGCAATAATATTTCCGTCAAATTTAAAGTATACTTCCTTATAAGGGAAGTTATCTACAACAGGAGTTTTTTTCAAATGGTAATCATATTCTTTATCGTTATTGATTGGAGCTATTGCCAATACGCTTTCTTCATTTACAACTCTAAATACCCGGGGATGCTTGAATTCATCAGGAAATACTGTTCCATGAGCGAATGCAATTTTTGCAGACATTTCATATTCCAAATCACCGTTTCTATCATACTGAGGGGTGTAAGTTTCAATATAGTCCACATAACCTGAGCAACACCTGTAATTGTTTATTTTGAATGAAATTGGAGCCCAAACATCCGATCGCCAAATGGAAATAAGATCTCCCAAAAATTTGATGGGCTTATTGCAAACACCATTTTCAATTTTAAACAGAATTACTCCATTGTTCCTTCCACCTACAAAACCTTCGTAGATAACATCATTTTGACCATCATTATCAAAATCAATGATATGGAAGTTGTTGATGATGTTTTCAATTGTGTAGCTGTAGTAAGTTAAAGCCACTTCAATACCCATTATCTTATCTAACGACTTGATCAATTCAAGTTTTTCCTCAGCACCCATTGACACCTCCCACTGGTTCCAATGTAGAGGCTCCTTATTTATACTAGCGGAGAAATCCTGAGAATAGGAATTGATAGTTCCTAAAACAAAAAGCAGGACAATCAGGATTCTGAAATTCATATCTACAAACTTACAAAATTGTAGTTAACCAGTACTTAAAGTGAGTTAGAGTTTGGAGTGCCTAAAGTTGTATAAAGGAAGAGTAATTTGATAATTTGAAAATGAGGTAATTTGAAAATGTATAAAATGTCTTATGTTGTCCTAATAATCCCCTTATGTAATTAGTAAGAAATTAAACTCTAGGCACTCCACACTCAAGGCACTAATTAGTTGTCATAAATATTATGAAGTGCATCCAACAATTGAGGGTAATTGAATTTAAAACCTGTTTCTATCATCTTTTTAGAATTCGGTAGCTTTCGTTCCCGGTAATGCGCTGGCCCTGTCGGGCAGTGACGATGGTACAATTGGACTGTGGCAGCTGGCGGATTTGAAACTTCTAACCCGCCTTAAAGGCCACAGCGCCAAAATTTCCGATGTGGCCGCTTCTCCCGATGGCCGTATAGCTGCCTCCGCCTCGTGGGACAGCACCATTCGCCTGTGGGATATTGAAACCAAAACTCAAACCGCTGTTCTTGAAGGCCATCGTGGAAACATCAACTCCATAGCTTTTTCCAAAGATGGAAAGTTCCTTTTTTCCGGTGGCTATGATGGCACCGTGAAAATGTGGAACACCGCGCGCGGTGAATTTATCCGCACCATCTACAAACATGGCTGGGGCGTTAATGTGGTACGGATACTGCCGGGTAATCTGAACCTGTTTATCGGCACTCTTGATGGAGCGGTCAAT
>JAESTI010000300.1 GCA_016763665.1 Bacteroidia bacterium
ATGCTAGCGGTATTCCAAACGAGAGTTTTGATTTTATAACAGTGGTTTCATAATCATAATCTCTTTGGATAAGAACAGCGTAAAGTGCCGATGAATCACTTTGTGACATAGTACGAATTGTACCATCATCCCAGTAAAAGTATTCATTACCATTAACATTAAGCTGATCAGCATATGTAGAAAAATGCACAGCATCTAATCCAACAGAGATAAAAGGAGAGAGAAAAGGTTTTCTGGAAGATTTTTTCCTGAAATTGTATGCGTAATAGGTGAATCCTGAAAATTTTAACAACTTGGTTTCAAAATTCAAATTTCTATCGGATGATCGTTCATTGCCGGCAAGATATCCCTTAGTAAAACCAAAAATTATCGGAAACATATCATTTATTTTTTTCTTTGATTCTATTTGAAAATAATAACTGAGTTTATAACTATGATACCAGTCTCTTATATCAGAATCGGTTCGCTTATTGGCAACATCACCAAAAAAGGTCATTAACCCAAACCCACTGCCAATCATTGGTAAGGTTTTGAATTTAGAGGAAGTATCAATAGGAGGTTGTGTGCTGGTTGTATCTTGCGCAAAGATATTTGAGATCAAGAAAACAAGGCCAGCTAATACACCCAATGCTGATCTATACATGTTCGAAAAATACTAATTACTCAACTATTTCTTTAGCCTCTTTTAGGGAAATCTGTTTCCCGTTATTATAGGCAACAACTTCTGAATCCTTAAACCCTATATATTTAAGATCTTTTCTTAGAATTCCGGCATCTTTAAGGCTCTTAAAATGGCCAACAATGTAATATGTTGACTCGCCTTCACCTTTTTCTGTAAAGACATCTTTTATCCTTAACTTTTCAAAGAACCGATCAGGAATTGAATTTCTAAATGCGCCTATGTTGATGGCATAGAAAGGTCCCGATAGTTGCTTTTCTTCCAGTTGTTCTTCAACAGTTTCTTCTTTTGATTCTTCAATTTCGGTAGTTTCTGCTTGTATTGGTTCTTCTTCAAGATCACCCAGGATCAATGTATCTTCCAATTGTTCTTGTATCACTTCGTTGGTTGCAACAGTGGTTTCTTCTGGTGCTGGAATTACTTCTGGCGTACTTTTTTGGGATTCAATTGTTTTTGTTTCTGAAACTGGTTCTTGAACCTCAACTTTCACATCAGTTTCAGTTTCTTCCGGCAATTCTGTCTCAATCTCCTCAGCAACTACAGATTCTTCTTCTAATACAGTAGATTCAAAACTTTCTGTTGTTGTTTCTTCAACAGGTTCATCAATTACCAAAGTTGTTTCTTCTTCCGGAACTGGTTCTACAATATCTTCAATTTCAGCTTCTACCTCTTCAACCACTTCTTCTATTGCAATAGCGCTTGTGGAAGCAGTATCGGTAGTTTCTTCTAATATAGTAACTGATGAATCTGGTGTAACTTCTGTTTCCCTTTTGGTAGTATCTGATGCTTGTTCTTCTACAACTATTTCCTGTTCAATTTGCTGAATTTCTTCAATTTCGGCCTCATTAACTTCATCTTCTTGATCTATGCTCGAAACAGTAGTAATTGACGTATCAGCTATTGTGGTAATTGTGATCTCAGTTTTGGTTAAAGTATCTGCGGCCTGAATAGCTAGAGTGGTATCATCCTGACTAATATCTGTCTCCGTTGCAATAATGGTGGTTTCAGGAATGGTATCCTCAGCAATTACTTCAGCAGTGATAGTGATAGGTTCAGATGTAGTTTCAGCTTCAGCGACTGGTTCAGGTTTTTTTGTGGTTGTATCGCCAATTGCAGTTATAGTTCCGGAATCAATTCTTGCTGTATAATCTAGCATGGCGATTCCAACTCCTTCAGTTATTTCCTTACCTTGAAGATCAACCATTACTTTCTTTTTGGTACGGTCTTCTTCATCCAAATGGTTGGGAATGCCATCCTTGTCATTATCAGCAGGGCAGCCCCGAGAGTTTACAGCAACTCCAATTGCAGTATTTGGACATTTATCATCAAAATCCTTTACACCATCCTTGTCACTGTCTTGCATGTCGATCACGTAAAGTGTATCATCTTTTAATTCTGGAATAAATTCATCCAGTTCTTCTTCTATGTTGGTTACCTGATACTTAAATCCTATTGAAGTATAAGCAAAGTGATCATTTCCATTCAACTTAAGGTTATCAAGATTATCACTAAATGAATAATTATAAGTAGTTGAGAACAGTAAGTCCAGTTTTTGGGTCAATTGGACCTCCACACCCATTCCTAGAGGAATAGCTACTCCAAATTGACTTGAAGCTATTTCAGTTTCATAAATATAATCTCGTTTTAGTGGTAAAGCTTTATTTACATCAGGGTCATCTTCAGCTAAATCATTTACACTTCCATTGGTCCAATAATAGTATTGATTACCATTGAAATCCATTATGTCAGCATAAGTCTTCCATAATAGGGTATTAGCGCCAAGTAGCACATGTACTTTGATCTTATCAGATCTATTCTTCGATAGATGATATTTTATAAGGAAAGATGCAGATTTTAAATGCGACTCAAAATTTCGGTATGGTGCGGAAATTTCATTGCCTGCAATCTTCCCATTTAGAATGGAGATCGAGAATGACATGGCTTTTGAAATTGGAAAATCTAACATAAAATTCATGGCATACCTGTTACTATTCGGATCTCCGATATTTCTTGCTCTAACATCACCGTAATAAGACATTAATCCGGTTGATAAGCCTGCATAAATGATCTCTGCTTTTCAGGCTTATCTGCTTCTTCTTCAATCACAGGTACTATTACTTCCTGCTCATCTGTTTCTAAATCTGACATAATCAGCGTGTCTTTGAATGCCGGGAGGGTATCGTTGGCTGGAGGAGTTTGGGCAAAACCTATCCCATATAGCCAAATAACTTGTGCAAATATTAAACTACTAAACACCCTTAACTTGGGTAGTTGGTATTTTACTGTTTCTGCTGACAGCATACATTTATAACCTAAAAGTTCGGTTGATGCATGTATTTAGTATAAAAAGTATTGATATGTGAAACTGCTTCTTCTGCTGTATCTACCAATTTTACTAATTCCAGGTCTTTCTTATTAATATTTTGTTCTTCTAATACAGATGTCTTTATCCAGTCTAAAAGTCCTTTCCAGTATTCGGTTCCAACCAGGGAAATAGGAAACTGACCGATTTTATTGGTCTGTATGAGAGTTAAAGCTTCAAACAACTCATCCATTGTCCCAAAACCTCCCGGTAGTACTATAAATCCTTGTGCATATTTCATGAACATCACTTTTCTTACAAAGAAATATTTAAAATTGATGAGTTTGTCCAGATCAATATATTTGTTGGCTTGTTGTTCAAATGGTAGTACAATATTTAAACCCACGGATTTTCCTCCTGCGGACTGAGCACCTTTATTTCCAGCTTCCATAATACCCGGACCACCGCCTGTTATTACTCCAAATCCTTCTTGAGTAAGCCTTCTGGCAATATCTTCGGCAAGTTTGTAATATTTGTGACCACTTTTTGTTCGGGCTGAACCAAAAATTGTGACACATGGTCCAATTTCGCCAAGGGTTTCAAATCCATCCACAAACTCAGACATGATCTTAAATATCTGCCAGGTATTTGAGGTAGTAGTATCTTGCCAACTCTTTGAGGCAAAGGCTTTCCTTATTTTTGCTTCGTTACGCTGTTGTCGTTCTTTAATCGCATTCATATAATTAATTTACAT
>JAESTI010000301.1 GCA_016763665.1 Bacteroidia bacterium
AAAAGTGCCATCGTCATTGGCATAAAAGAAAAATAAACCATAATTACTTGCTGTGTTCTCATCTCCGCCAACAACCAGCACATCAAGATTTGAAGTAGATGATGACTTGACATAAAAGCTAACATAACTGTGAGTATCTGGAGCAAAATCTGCATAAATACCATCAAATACATTAGTGTTGCCCCCTGTTAATTTAAATGAAGACGTTCCTTGAGCAGGAGAAGATGTAGTAATTTCTCTTGTATAAGTTCCCCCTGCATCTTGCCATAAAGAATATGTACCATCTTCAAATCCATCATAAAAAGCAAAACTATTTTGTTGGCTGCTATTTCCCGTTATATTAGTAGTTGATAGAGCATAGTTCAACGGACCCATTCCTGAATTTTGAATAGTTAAAGGTAAGGTTGTGGAATCATCAGTAATTAATGTAACATTAAAATATTCAGGATCATATTCAATATCAGGAGCACCTTGAACAATAATTTGTTGGTACGCAGTATCTGTTTGACCTACACAGTTTGATACTACCAGCATCACATTAAAAGTATCTGAAGCACTAAAACCATGTGTTGCTGTTGATGTATAAGCTTCAGTACCATCACCAAAATTCCAGTACCAGCTATTTGGATAACCGGTTGAAAGATCTGTAAATGTACTAGCCATATTAAATGGGGGGTTAACATCTGAAGCACTGAAAGCAGCTATCGGTGTTTGAATGCCGGAAGAAAAATTAGCTTTCCATGTTGCCTGAAAGCCTTCATATGTAGTCCATGAATTTGAAGTAAAAACCAAAACCGCTACATCTCCCGGTACTACAACTATCCCGCCATTTGGAAGATTATATCCTGTATAAGAACCAATTAAATTTGTAGCATTTAGGTCGTTATAAATGTATAGGTAATCATAATAATTATGCAGCTGAAAATATTCAAAATTAAAAGTTATTGAATCAGCACCAGGAGCAAGAAGAAGGAGCTTGCTGTTTTCATTATTCATATAATAATTGTTTGGGCCTCCCGGTTCAAAAACAATACCTCCGCAACCGTAAATTGTGTCGGTACTGCTGGAAGGCATAATGATAGTATCGCAAAAATAAGATGCTACAGAGATGTATGCTGGTTTTACAAGGGTATCTGCCCCATATGCATTGGTTACAATGAGTGTAATGTCATAATCACTGTCAACCAGATAAAAGTGCGATGGATTTTGGGCTGTATCTGTTGAGCCATCGCCAAAATCCCAAAACCAAGTGTCAACATTGTTTTCAGTACTGTCAAATAATTCAACCATCCCATCACAATTAACTGAATCCGGACTATAAAACTTGGCTACAGGAGGTAATGTATTTTCCCTGATAATTACTGTATAGTCTTCTGCTTGTCCATAATCCAGATCCGTGCATGAGGAAGGGTTGCTACCAGTATAATCTGATGTGATCCTC
This sequence comes from Bacteroidia bacterium, assembly GCA_016763665.1. The sequence goes on from JAESTI010000301.1 coordinate 1,442, forward strand.
ATTCTAAGTGCTGTATTTTTTAGTGAATTGCTACGTATTAAAATGGTAGCTGACGGATCATACTTGTTATTTGCTGTTAAAATCAGCTCCGTTGAATCATTAAAAATGCCATCATTATCATAATCAATCCATGCTTTTGTATCCTGAGAATTGGATGAGGAGGTCTCAATAGATAAAACGTAAGATTTATTTTCGATCAAATTCGTTCTGTGCTGACATGTAAAATCCTGATATCCTTCAACGCCATCAGCAGAAGAATTATTAATTTGATTAAATGAAACGTTGTATATTCCATAACCGCAACAATAGCCAAGTGTAGCCGGAGAACATGATGCACTAATTGGTATACTGTCTGTTTTGACTTTTATAAAATTACTTTTATAAGTGTGTCGCTTCCATATGCATTGGATGCAACAAATGTTATGGTGTAATTGCTATCAACACCATAATAATGTGAAGGACTCTGTGAACTGGAAGTAGTGCCGTCTCCGAAATCCCAAAACCAAGATGTCGGAACATTTTGTGATGCATCTGAAAAAGTAACATTGCCATCACAAGTTATAGAATCACTAACTGAAAAGTCTGCAGTAGGAGGATCAGTATTTGGTAAAATAATTACAGAATAATCCTCCGCCTGACCATATTCCAGCAAAACACACGGGGTAGGCTCAGGACTTCCGGACCAATCCGCGGAAACTCGCATTCTTAATGGTGTGTTCAATACTGCTCCAGTCGGAATAAAAACACTTTCACTAACGTTTAAGACTGCATCTGCTGAAACAACTAGTTCATTGGTTGTATCAAATACAGCGTCATCATTATAATCAATCCAAACCCTGACATTGTGAGTTGAAGGATTATCTACAGTAATGCCCATTGTATAATATTTCCCTTCCGTAAGATTAGTACCCTGGGAACAAGAATAATCCTGGTAGCCTTCTGAAGCATCTCCAGATGAAAAACTGATATTTCCAAAAGAAAAGTAGGTAATACCAAAACCAAGAGAACCATCATTAGTTGAAGATATACAGGATGCAGTTTGAGGTCCCCCACCAACATTAACAACAATATAGTCAGTCTTAGTAATTGTGTCACTACCATATGTATTAGTTGCTATTAAAGTGATAGTATAACTACCATCCGCAGAATAAGTATAGGAAGGGTTTTGCACGGAAGCGGTACTTCCGTCCCCAAGATCCCAAAACCATTGCGTTGGAGAATTTGTGGAATTATCATAAAACTCAACGATTCCATTACAAGATAGGGTAGCATTTGAATAAAAATCTGCAACCGGTGGAGCCGTATTATTCTCTATGGTTAATGAATAATCTTCTGTTTCACCATAAGTTACAGAATCACAGGACTGGTAATCCGAAAGTACCGTACTATAAGCGGATCGAACCCTCATTCTGGTGGTACCGGTGAGTGCTGAAGTAGATATAGTGATGGAGTCATAAAATGTACTGGTAGAAGCATAAGGAGAAGCATATACATATTCTCCAACGTCATCAAAATCCTGATCCTGATTATAGTCAATCCAAATCGCAAACCCCTGGTCCCATGAAGGACCGGCCTGAATTGTTAAACCATATTTAGATCCTTTATAAACTGTTGCAGACAACCCTGTATTTATATAGGACCCGCTGTAGCAGTTACTACCGCCTGAGTTAAGATTCGAGATATTATAAAAAGAAAAATTATCGATGAAATCTTCGTCAGAGCAATCGCCTAGAGGAGTGCAATACTGTGCCCATGATGCTTGGGTACAAAATATCAGAAAGAGTAATATTTTAAGAAGCTTTGTATTGCTATAATTATACATAGATAACAGTATAGGCTAATTTCAAAGATACAACATTGGCGTTTAGAATAAAAGAACATTTTTAGAGCATTGTGGGAAGAAAAACCTTGATAAAATCATCCCCCCAACAATCAATGCACCCTATATGTTTGATTTTTAACTAAATAGGGCAAAGTTTCTTCCTGTTTTTTATGCAAAAAAAGCCTGCTTATAGGTAAATTCTCAAATCACTTAATAAATACCTTATTAAAAACCAATTTAGTACTAGGCAAAAACTATTCCACAAATTCATAACAACCTATAGATGGTGAAGAGGTTGCCCGCGATACAGCATCAAGATCTTTATCGATGTTTATGTACTTCCCTCCTGTAACCGCATCAGAACCTTGAACTATATGATAATCCCTGATATTTACTTCTGAGTTGAAGGGATCAACAAAAGGGTCGATAAAAGATCCATTGCTATTATTTATGTAACAATCTGTAGTACTAAGGGTTGTAAGTTCAGTTCTCATGATACAATTGGTAAAGGTTATAGAATCGCTCGCAGTATTTGAAGGGTCGGGATCATAATCTATTTCTTCCTTTTTATTTCCATAGATGATACAATTGGTAAAGTAGGCTCCTAAATTAGCTACACCATATATAACGTCATTATAGGTTAGATAATTATTTAATCTTAAAAGAGATTTTTTATGACTTAAAATTACTGAGGAATAATTGGCAAAAGTGCAATGCTTCAAATCATAAATTCCTCCATATTCTAATTGAATGCAATAATCCCCACAATTGTAAACCAAACAATTCTCTGCATCAATGCTTGAAGTAATAGCCAATATTCCCGCTGAAGTAATGTTATGTATGACCGTGTTAGTCATCGTTAGTTTATAGAAATTGTTGGTTGACAAAGAATCTAGCCTTACCCCTACAACTCCATTTTTTATAACTGCATAGTTGATGACATTATCCGTACTTTGAATTAAGAAATGAATACCATCCCATTGCCCTGGAAGGTCATCATAAAAACTTTCTAATCTGTCCGCTTGAAAAACTACAGGGTTTTCCAATGTACCATTTACAATTAACGATCCTTTTACAAAAATTCGTGAACCACTGTGAGAAAAGATCTGTGTTCCCTCTTCTATGGTCAATTTACAAAGAGAATCAACCAATATAGAATTAATGATCACGTGTGGTTTTTCGCTTGTCCAGATTGTATCACATGGAACTATCTCACCTTTATGAAAAAAGGCATCCTGCCCCCAAGCGACTAATTTTACAGATTTCGATCCATCACTAGCAATGAAATTCACCGAATCGACAACAATCAGAGGAATACTAGAATTATTGGGATCAATGGTAACTTCCACGAATACAAAAATGCTGTCTTTGCCTTCTAATTCTATATTCTCTGCTGTATTACCGGCAACTCCGTCAATATTTAGCCTAAAATATGATTTGCTACCTGCACCTAAATTAATCTCTGAAATGCTGATGGGGTTATTACTGGCGTTATAAATCTTAAATCTTCTTGTTGCAGAACCTACTGTAGTAAAAACAGTGTCAAAATAAAGTGTGTCTAATGAAAATGTGATATCTGTAGATTTTGTATCACTACTCGAAGGATCTCTTTCACAAGAAACCAACCCCAGCAAAATGCAAAACACACCTATTAGTCCGACAAAATTTTTCATCTTTGCAATTACGAATCAACAAAGTTAATTATTTGACTTTAGTACGGTTTGAAGCATTAATTATTGTCCATAACAGCATGATCAATATCTTTAAAAAAGAAATCAATAGTTTCTTAAGTTCATTAATTGGATATGTTGTAATTGGTGTTTTTCTAATACTTACAGGTTTATTTGTTTGGGTTTTTCCGGAAACCAATGTTTTGGATTATGGATACGCCAACATTGATCCGTTGTTCATTACAGCACCATGGGTCCTTATGTTCCTGGCTCCGGCAATAACAATGAAGCTTTTCTCCGAAGAAAAAAAAACAGGGACATTGGAGATTTTAACTACCAAACCCATTACTGATCTTCAAATAATTTTGGGAAAATACCTGGCAGCTTTATGCCTGATCGTGT
>JAESTI010000302.1 GCA_016763665.1 Bacteroidia bacterium
ATTCTTCTTTTCAATTTTAAATTCTCAATTTCAATAATGCACTTAGAAATAGTCACTCCGGAAAAACATATTTATTCAGGGGAAGTCAATTCAGCAAAGTTCCCTGGTGCTGATGGCTCATTTGGAGTGCTCAACGACCACGCTCCATTGATCTCTACTCTCAAAGAAGGAGAGATTAAAATCGTTGAAGAAAATAATAATGAAAAGGTGTTTGATATAAAAGGGGGGGTGGTTGAAGTGCTGAACAACAGGATTATTGTGTTGGCTGAATAGATTACTCTATAATTTTTATCCTACCTTAACAAACCTGATCTCTGTTCTTCGATTTAGACTATGTTCTTTTTTCGAACACTTAACCCCGTTTAAGCACCTGTTGAGGATTTTTGATTCTCCATATCCTTTTCCGCTTACTCTATTTTTATCAATGTCTTTTGAAATGATGAACTGAACTGCAGATGCTGCTCTTTTTCCTGATAATTTCAAATTGTATTCATCATTTCCATTAGCATCTGTATGAGATGATAATTCAATAATAATATTAGGATTTTGTTTTAAAATGCCGACTATTTTATCGAGTGCTTTTGCAGCATCGGGTTGAATATCCCAGGAACCAGATGGATAATATATGTTTTCAATAATAGTAAGTTCTTTTTTATCAGATTTTTGAAAATCTTCAATTTTTAATGAAACATCTACCTCTTCAATAAGGGTTAATTTATGAAACTCATAAGGTAAAAGCTTAAAGGAAAACCTGTTATTTTTATCCTTAATAAACTCATTAATAATTATGCCATTTTGCTTTGCTAAAAATACCGGGGTGCCCGGAGGGATATTTTCGTTTTCCCCCAAAACCATATTGTGAGGTTCTTCTGTATTGACGTTTTTGAAAGAAAAATCTCCATACATATCCGTTTTCGATTCTTTTAATACTTTTCCATCACTGTTTTCCAATAAAACAGTTTGATCAACCAGGGGCTTTTTTATTCCTTTACCATACAAAAGTTTAGCATGAAAATCACTGAATTTACTCTCCGGTTCTGAACTGGAAATTTTGATTTCCTCTTTTACAGCACCGGTATATTTTATGTCATGAAAGAATTTATTATTTTTTTGGTCATATCCCACATTGGTGAGATGAATGTCTGCTATAGATGAATCAATTTCTTCGTTAGATTTAGGAGGCAGTAAAATATTAAACATATAAAACCAAGAGGCTCCATATTCTGGACTTGCATCCTTAGGCACGTAAGTTGAGAAATTATACCTTTTAGTAGTGTAAAACCGTTTTGATGTTTCAAGAGCATAACTACTATTTAAATGCAGATAAAAAAGAAACTTGCTATTGCCAGAAGTTGTTTTTTCGCTAATTTTTTTACCATTCTTATAAAGTGTTAATAATGCTCCATCAAGCTTTTGGTTATTTTTGCCTAACACAAAACCTTGTATTATCAGCTGCTTTGAATCCTGGGAAACAGCAGATGAAAACATAAAAAAGGATAAAAAGAAAAACAAATTCCGCAGAGAAAATATTTTGTGTATTTTGTTTTGAGATAACATAAAGCAAATATAGGAGGTTTTATAGTGAGAAACTTTAAATTTTTTTCAATTTTTGTAGCATTGAAAGATTTACTGCCGGAATAGATTAAAAATAGGAAGATATAACTTGATGAAAATATACCTGCTTTTACTTTTCATTTTCACGTTTCTGTTATATGGTAATACCATAAAGCACGATTACGTTTTGGATGATGATATTGTAACGCGGGGTAATAAATTTGTTCAGCAGGGGGTTGAAGGTATTTCCTCTCTTATTAAAAAAGGGTATTACTATGGCTTCAATGGTGATAACGAAGGGGCATATCGTCCGCTGGTTTCAGTCAATTTTGCAATAGAATATGAACTCTTTGGTAACAACCCGCAAATGAGTCATTTTTTCAATGTTTTGTTTTATGCCATTAGCTGTGTTTTGTTGTTCATCCTATTAGGTAAACTATTTCGGGAGAGCTCACCACCTGGCAAGCTTGGTAATCGGGAGAGGCCTGACAGAGTGGCTCTAATACCCCTGTTGATCACCATTTTATTTATTGCACATCCTATTCATACAGAGGTGGTGGCAAATATTAAAAGCCGGGATGAGATACTTCATTTTTTGTTTGCAGTATTAACGATCAACTTCCTGATGGACTACCATTTAAAGAACAAATCAAAATTCCTTGTATTAAGTCTTATTTCTTATTTCCTATGCCTTTTGACCAAAGAGATCGGGCTAACGTTGGTGGCTATTATTCCACTCACCCTTTATTTTTTCACCGGTGAGAATTTAAAGAGGATCTTTTTTATCACTGCCCGTTTTGCAGGAATTGTGGTCATTTATATGTTGATCCGTAGTGTGATTTTGGATGATATTGCCTTTTCTGAAAAAATGGATGTCATCAACAACTCGCTGATGGCTGCAGAAAGTGCCTCCGAGATGTTAGCCACCAGTTTTGTAATACTTGGAAAGTATCTCGGCTTATTGATTTTCCCTCACCCGCTAAGCTGGGATTATTCCTACAACCAGGTACCGATTACAAACTGGTCGAATATAGGATCCATTGCATCATTATTGATCTACGTTGCGTTGGGAATATTTGCGTTATGGGGCTTAAAGAAAAGGTGGATTCAGCGCGTTGGCTCTCCCCTTCCCATAGGGAAGGGGTCGGGGGATGGGCTGGATGCTCTTGCCTTTGGTGTCCTGTTTTTCTTTATTACACTCTCGTTGGTTTCAAATCTTTTCATAAAGATCGGTTCTACTATGGGCGAGCGCTTTTTATATGCTCCTTCACTGGGGTTTTGCATCGCAATGGTCATGTTATTAATCAAGATGCTTAAAATAGATCCTACTATGAAGACATCTAAAAATCGAATGAAATTGATTGGAATAGTGCTTTTAGTAGGATTTTTGTACTCATTTAAAACCTATAAACGCAATGCTGATTGGAAAAATAACTTCACGCTTTTTTCGGCTGATGTGAGTTCATGCCCAAACGGTTCCAGAACCCATTATGCGCTGGCATCAGAATACAGAACAAAGGGAGAGATAGAGAGAAATGCCGTGAAGAGAAATACATTCCTAAAAACTGCCATAGGAGAATATAAAAAGAGCGTTGAAATATATCCTGAATTTACGGCAGCATGGTATAACCTGGGAGTTGCCTATTACGCAAATGGTGAAAATGAGAATGCTTTGGGAGCGTATAATAAGGCGATACAATTCACACCGTCACATAAACAATCGTTAAATAATGTTGGAGTAATATACTTCAACAAAAAGGATTATGACAATGCATTAAAGCATTTTTTAAAGGCCGTTGAATCCAACCCGAATTACGGAGATCCCTATGCGAATATCGGAGCTGTTTACCACAACAAAGGAGAGTACGACAAGGCAATAACCTACTATGAAAAAGCCTTGAAGTACAATCCTAACAATATAAATGTAAACAATAATTTATCGAAATTATACAACAGCTTGGGAGATCAGGATAAAGCTAATTATTATTCCAAAAAGACAGGAAAAAACTAAAATCAACAATTAACGAATTTGTTATTCGTTAATTTCGTATATTTAAAACACAAATGATGGACTCTTCCTTACTCCAATTGTATCCCTGCCCTGTTTGTAGTGGTGGCAAAACTAAGCGCCTATATAAAATTAAAGGGTTTGATATTGTCAGGTGTCGTACCTGCACGATGGTGTATGTAAATCCCCGCTTGAGAAATGAGGAGGTCTATGACATTTATAGAAAAGATTATTTCGCGAACATGGAACATG
>JAESTI010000303.1 GCA_016763665.1 Bacteroidia bacterium
ATAGATGTATCTGGAGGTACTTCGCCCTATACATACCTTTGGTCAAACGGAGGAAGTGGTTTAGATTCTGTCAAAGGTCTTTCTCCAGGAGATATCTCAGTAATAGTGACTGATGATTTCGGTTGTAAATCGTCTGATACCATCACCATTATGAAGCCTAATAAAATCGATGCAGCAACAGAAAGCGAAGATGTGAGTACTTGTGGAGGAAATGATGGCAGCGCAACTGCATCCGGTATCGGAGGTGTGCAACCATATACTTACAAATGGGATAATGGAGCAACTACAGCAACTATATCTAGTCTGCAAGCAGGTACTTTCAATGTAAGTATAATAGATTTTAATGGCTGTTTAGATATAGATACCGTGATTGTCAATGATTCAGCTGCACCATTACTTTTTGTTACAGATATCATCAGCCCAAGTTGTGTATCAAGTACTGATGGATCAGCAACTGTTTCGGTGACAAGTGGAACAGGTATTCCTCCATTCAAGTATACTTGGTCAAATGGTGATACCGGAATAACTGGTACTAACCTGAAAAATGGATTTTATACGGTTTCTGTAGAGGGTTCGGATGCATGTAAGTCTTCAATGGTGGTAAGAATATCAGAACCTTCATTTTTAACTAGTACAGCAGACACGGTCAACGTAAGTTGTTTTGGGGGCTCAGATGGCAAAGTCACGGTTACACCTAAAGGAGCGACACCAGGATACACTTATTCCTGGTCAACCACACCTAGCCAAAAAGATTCGATTGCTACCGGGCTCACAGTTGGAACTTATACCGCAACCATTAGAGATGCCAATAATTGTGCATTAATAAAAACCTACCCCATTACCCAACCAACTCTTTTATCAGTTTCATTAGATTCAATTGATATAACCTGTAATGGAGTAAACGATGGTGCAGCCATTGCAACCCCATCAGGTGGTACTATAATAACTTCTTATACCTATAAGTGGTCTAACGGAATTACATCTTTTGCTATTACAGGTTTAGCTGAAGAAATGTACACTGTAACTATATTGGATGCAAAAAACTGCATCACTATAGATTCAACATTTGTTAATGATCCTCCCCCCATTATAAGCTCAATAATCGACACCGTATTTGTAAGCTGCAAAAATGGGACTGATGGTAGCGCAACTGTTACGCATACAGGTGGTACGGCTCCATATACTTATTTATGGTCACCAATAGGAGGGACTAATGCTAAAGGCGTTAATATGGGCCAGGGAAATTATTCCGCAACAGTGACAGATTTTAATGGCTGCAAATCTACTTCAAATATAACTTTGACCGAACCTGCAACATCATTGAATCTGAACATAACTTATACACTCAACCCTACCTGCGGAAACGCGGATGGATCTGCAGTTGTAAGCGCATCTGGAGGAATACCTGGCTATAATTATAAATGGGTTACTGTACCGGCCCAAAACGATTCTGTAGCAACTGCATTAGTTGGCGAAACAACATTTATAGTGACAGTTACTGATGCTAACTCCTGCTCCGATACTATATCAATAAAACTTAAAAGTGAATTGCGTACCAAAACATTTTTTACAGATGTTTCCTGTTATGGGGGAAGCGATGGAACAGCCAGAATTTCAGCCATGTCCGGAACCCCTCCATTCACTTATTCATGGAACAATAATTTAGGAAATGATTCCTTAGCTACAAACATGCCGGCAGGTACTGATTACATAGTTCAAATTGATGATGTCAATTGTTCCGCAAAAAAAGTTATTATAATCTCTGAACCTCCTGTTTATGCAGTAGAAATTGTTACCCAAACCAATGTTTCATGCAAAGATGGCAACGATGGCACATCGAGAGCAAGTGCTTATGGAGGAACTCCGGGTTACTCTTATTCATGGAGTAACATTGATAACGATTCTATCATAATTAATTTAACCGCTGGTTCTTACGTTATTACTGCTTATGATTCTAAAAATTGCCCTGCTCTTGATACCGTTGTTATAACTGAGCCAGATTCACTTTTACTTTATACTGCTCAAACAAATATTAGTTGCCAAGGTGGTAGTGATGGTACAACCAGAGTATCCGGATCAGGCGGAACAAATCCTTATGCTTTCAAATGGACAACTCTTGCAACTGATTCCAATGTAAGTGGTTTAGTGATAGGAACGTACACTGTAACCGTAACTGATTCAAAAAGTTGTAGAAATACAGCAAGTGTTGTTCTAACCGAACCGTTAACATTAATAGGAAATATTACAGACAGCACCAACGTAAGTTGTTTTGGAGGAAATGATGGCATAGCAACAATAACCCCATCACAAGGTACCCCAGGTTACACTTATTTATGGAATACAAATCCTGTTCAAACAGACTCCACTGCAAGCGGCTTAGTAGTTGGGATTACTACAGTTGAGATAACAGATGCTAAAGGCTGCAAAATCACTATGGCTGTTAACCTACAGCAACCAACCCAAGTGATCATTGATACACTAAGTGTTACACATGCCAGTTGTAATGGAATAAACGATGGTTCTATTCGGGTAAGTGCCAGTGAAGGCACTTCTCCTTATACCTACAAATGGAACACCAATCCAATTCAATCTGATTCTTTGGCAATCACTCTTATAGCTAATAACTATGTGGTAACTGTTGTTGATGCTCAATCATGTACAACTATAAGAACTGTTACAGTTACTGAGCCTCTTACTTTGTTGTTCAATATTATGGATACCACAAATGTTAGCTGCAAAAATGGAAGTGACGGAGCAGCTATAGTTAATCCATCGGGTGGAACCACCCCCTACTCCTATTTATGGTCACTAGGTGCAACAACCAAAAGTGTTACCAATTTACCTGCAGATTTATATACTGCAAGGGTAACAGACTTTAAAGGGTGTATCAATATAGATACAGTCAATATTACTGAGCCTGAAACATTGTTTGCGTATGTAATTGACAAAAAGGACATCACTTGCTTTAATGGAAGTGATGGAACCACTGCAGCAAGTGCAGCAGGAGGAACAGCTCCATATAACTATATTTGGAATACGGGAACTAAAGATTCTACAGATAATTTATTACCCATTGGCACATACACAATTACTGTTTCTGATAATTTGGGTTGTGTAGATACTGCAAAGATCACCTTGGTTGAACCTGGCCCAATCATAGCAACTCCAAAAACTTCACAAGACACAATTTGTATAGGCCAAACTGCGACCATTATAGCATTCGGAACTGGGGGTAATGGGAGCTATACTTATTTGTGGAACACCGGTAGTACATCCAATACAATTTTTGCATCCCCTATTGTAGATTCAACTTATACCGTCACAATTACTGATTCGCTTGGATGTTCAGTTGACAGCTCCATATTGATACCGGTTTATGATTCCCTGAAGGTAACAGCTACATCTGATGATTACTTGCTCTGCCAGGGGGAAGAAACCGTGATAAGAGCCACACCTGCAGGAGGCAATGGACATTACTTATTTAATTGGGTTGCAGACCAGGGAGGCTTGGGAGATCAACAAAAAGTCTTAATAAACCCAAGCCAAACAACTACTTACTTTTTGACTTTAAGTGATGATTGTGGAACCCCAGTTGCAACAGATAGTGTTAAGGTCAATGTGCTGTCAATTGATTTTGAGCCAGACCAAGCAGCAGGTTGCCCTCCGGTTAAGGTGCAATTCAAGGATCTTTCTAACACCGATAGTACAAATGTGTGGTTTTGGGATTTTGGTGATGGAAATACTTCTACTGAGCAAAACCCTTTACACATTTATGAATTTACAGGATTTTACAACGTGAAACTATCTGTAAAAACTCAACAAGGCTGCACCAGTGATAAGACCATTCCAAATATGGTTGAGGTATACCCTTCTCCGGTATCAAGCTTTTCTCTTAATCCAAGTACAGCAACAACTTTAACTAACTTTCAGTTTACTGACAGGTCAGAAGGACATATAAGACTTTTATGGGATTTTGGTGATGGAGTTATTGATTCCATAAATACTGACCCACAACACTCTTATGATGATACCGGCCATTACAATATAAGCCTGGTTGTTTATAACGCAGATGGCTGTACCGATACTTTAGTACATACAGTATATACCGGACCAGAATTTATTTTCTATGTGCCTAACGCTTTCACCCCTAATGGAGATGGCATTAACGATTATTTCTATGGAGTAGGCGTTGGAATTGCCGAGTTCAAAATGTCAATATTTAATAAATGGGGAGGGATTATTTTCGTAACTAAAGACCAAAAGGAAAAGTGGAAAGGCTCTGTAGATAATAGTGATAATTTTAGCCCGAACAGCATTTTTATTTACCTCATTGAAATAAAAGACTATTTCGGAATTGATCATCGTTACATTGGGCATGTAACACTAATTAGGTAAGCACTTGCCAACTTGAATTCCCTGCTAATAAATTTTAGTATTTTTGCCATTCTTATTTTGAGATTTCAACTCTCTATACCTTGACTGAACAGCAAAAATCATCATCAAATAAATTCAAGAATCTAAGGAATGTTATATTTCTTATAATCGGCTTTGGGTTGTTCTACCTGGTATTTAAAGATAAAAACTTTGATGAACTACTAGGCAAATTTAAAAATGCTGATTACACATGGATCATAATATCTTTAATACTAGTTATTCCTGCGCACTTATTCCGCGCAGCTAGGTGGATTTTGCTAATTGAACCTCTAGGTTACAAACCAAAAATTACCAATACCTTTTTAGCTATCATGACCGGATATTTTGCCAACATGGCTATCCCTAAATTTGGAGAAGTTATAAGATGCTGGACTCTTAAAGAAACAGACAAAATTCCTGTCTCATCTTTACTAGGAACCGTAATTGTGGAAAGAACCATAGACTTAATAACACTCTTAACTATAATTACATTAGTTGTAGTTGTTAAGCTAGAGCTATTCGGTGATTTCATCATCAACAATGTATTAGGACAAACAGTTAACAAATTCACCTTTATTTTTGATCATTGGCAGATAATCCTAATATCAGGAAGTGTGTTGGTTGTGTTACCTATCCTGTTACTTTATTGGAAGAAAGATAAGATCAAGAACACTAAAGTTTTTAATGTTTTTTACAATAAAATATCAGGATTAATTGAAGGCATTGTATCGATCAAAAAGTTAGAACATAGAGGTAAATTTATCATATATACATTTCTGATCTGGATTTGTTACTTAATTTCCTTTTACTTAAGTTTTTATGCACTTGAAGCCACTGCTGTACTCACTTTTTTAGATAGCATAGTAGTTTTTGCTTTCAGCAGCCTTGCCTGGGCCGTTCCCATTCAAGGAGGAATTGGGGCCTATCATTGGATCACAACAAAAGGCTTGGAGTTCACAGGAGTAGCCCATGTTGATGGATTGGTTTATTCAACTATCAAACATGCATCCGTAGTATTATTCAATATAGTTGCAGGCGGCCTTTGCTTATTGATAGTCATGTTTAAAAAGGGAGATACTGCAGAGACTAAGCAAAGATTTTTGAATAGAAATATCACCAACTCATTGCGCTTTCTTTTGGATAATCTGCTTCCTAAGTTTATTAGAAACAACAGGTATATGATGTATCCTCTATTCTACATTTGGTATAAGGGAAAGAATGTTAAAGAAATAATGGATTTCAAATCCTTTTACAGGGAAATGAGCTTTGAGGAATTTTCCACTTTTTATCAAAGTGTTGAATCAATTGACAAGGACAGGAAAACAGACCTCAACGCAGAATCAATTAAGGATATTATAGATAACATTGAAGACAAAAATGCCACTATTCTGGATATTGCATGCGGCAGAGGTGGTTTCCTGGAAAAGCTATACAATAAAGGATACACAAATTTGCATGGATGTGACCTTTATGATGAATTCCATATTGAAGGGAGCCAATACACGAAGGGAAATATAGAACAACTACCTTTTGCAGACAATCAATTTGATTACGTTGTAAGCAGTCATACCATGCAACATGCCTTTAACATTGAACAAGCAGTGGCCGAACTGAAAAGAGTAGCAAAAAAGAAACTTATTATAGTTGTCCCAAAACAAAAATATTTTAAATATACTTTTGATCTCAACCTGCACTTTTTCTCTAACAAATCAGACCTTACCAATTTGATAGATATTAAAGACCATATTTGCATTAATAAAAAGGGTGATTGGTTATATATAGGAAATATAGAAAATGGCACTTCCTAATTGCATATTGATTGGTGCTCAAAAAGCAGGTACCACGGCTTTATTTGAGTGGCTTGGACAACATCCAGATGTTTTTGCTCCAAACCAGGCCCAGGCTATACCTTTTTTTACGACAGACCTTTTTAGCAAGGGAATGGAGTTCTATGAGAAATTATTCCTGGGGTTCAACAACGAAAGTATAATACTCGCTTCGGATGTAAATCTGCTCTTTTTTGAAGAATCAGCAGAAATACTATATAAACATAACCCTGCCCTAAAACTTCTGGTAGTACTCAGAGACCCCATTTCAAGAACAATTTCTGCATATCGCTATGCCATAGAACGCAATTTGGAAGAAAGAACTTTTGAGCAGGCCGTAAGAGAAGAAATTGATGATCCGAATTTATACGAAAGTCAATATCAGCAAATTCAAAAGCATTATTTAAAACATGGATTGTATTGTCAACAATTGGAACAATACTTCAATTATTTTGGAAAGGATCAGATCTTTGTTGGTTTTCAGGATGATATGTATAATGATTCTCGGAAATTTGTAAATACTATTTTTGAATTTTTAGGAATAGAGCAAAACGTTCCAATCAATTTCGTAAAAAGAAACAAGACTGCGGGAGGGGCAAAATTCAAAGTAATAAATGACATACTTCACAATGAGGGGAACAATGAAAAATCAAAAGTTAATGGACTTTTGAACATGATCCCAGAAGGGCTTCGTTATAAGTTAATTCGAAAAACATATATGGCCATGGCCAATTTTAACAAAAAAGATAGTCCAATGAAGGAAATCGAAGCAGAAACCCTTTCTAAGATTCAAGCTTATTTTGAAGAAGATACCAGAAAATTGCAAAGTCTGACTGATAGAGATTTAAACGAACTTTGGGGACGAAACAAAAATTATATGATTTAAGATGAGTATGATACTTCCAAATTTCATAATGATAGGTGCCCAAAAAGCAGGTACTACTTCCATGTACAATTGGCTTTCACAACATCATGACATTTATGCACCATTTCATTTAAAAGACCTCCCCTATTTCACCACTGATCTTCACCAAAAAGGAATTGATCATTACTCACAAGTATTTGACACTTACAAAAACCAGAAAATAATTACTGCGTGTGAAACCAATGCCATCTTTTTTGATTTTACAGCTAAAAGAATTCATGACTTTAACCCAAATATGAAGATCCTTCTGTTAGTAAGAAATCCTGTTAACAGAGCGTTTTCAGCATTCAACTACGCACTGCAGAGAGGATTGGAAGACAAATCATTTAAGGAGGCCATCCATGAAGAAAAGAATAACCTTAGAGATTACAATACACATTATCAAAAAGCTCAAAGGGCTTACATTGATCATGGATATTACTTCAAACAATTACAGCCTTACATACAAACTTTTCCAAAGGAGAACTTATTTATTGGACTTGCTGAGGACATGAGAAACAACAAGGAAAAAATAATGACTAATATTTGCAATTTCCTTGAAATTGATACAGCAGCCAAAATAAAATATACCAACAAGAATAAAACTTACTCAGCTTACCATTTCGATTTCATTAATAAAATACTAAATAACGAAAAGACACAACAAAGCTCAGTACTAGGATCCATTTTTGATATGATGCCAGTGGCATTCAGTTATAAACTAAAAAGAAAAGTATATAACATCCTCTCCGCACTAAACCAAAAAAATACAGAAATTACTCCTATGGATGAAGAAGACAGACAGTTTCTTCGTGATATATATAAAGAAGATGCGGAACAACTAAGTCGGTTAATTGACCGAGATTTAGTTACTTTATGGCTCCAATGAGCGACAATACATCTAAGCAATCCTGGTCAGTAGGAATTACATGCTACAACGAAGAAGCTACCATTGAAAAAGTTGCTTTGCAACTTATCGATGTTCTTTCACAAATTGCTTCTCACTATGAAATTATCATAGTGGATGATTGTAGTACTGATAATTCCAAGAGCATAGTTGAAAAATTAGTGGCAGAACATCCACAGATCAAAGCCATTTATCATGAAGTAAATCAAGGCATTGGAAGAACTATCAGTGATGTTTATTTCAATTCTAAATATGAAAATCTAACCTATGTTCCGGGAGATGCTCAATTTGATGCTGAAGAGCTTCTTTTAGTTGGGTTTATTGAAGAGAAAACATACATCTCATTTTATAGACGAAAACAAAACATGGCTTATTCCAATTTTCGATCTTTCATGTCATTTTTAAATAAGTCTGTAAACAGTTTCTTTATAGGTTTAGATTTGAAAGATGTCAACTGGGTAAATGTTTACAAGCGAGAAGAAATAGAAAACCTCAATATTCAAATCAGGAGTTCGATAATCGTCAGCGAAATTTGTGCTAAGCTAAATTTAATCGGATATAAAGCAATTGAAATTGAATCAATCTACCATCCACGTATATATGGAAAACCTCAAGGTGCTTCTCTCAAAAATATTATTGATGTAGGATTCGAAACATTAAAACT
Organism: Bacteroidia bacterium; assembly: GCA_016763665.1. The sequence goes on from JAESTI010000303.1 coordinate 8,715, forward strand.
CATATCCATACTTCACAAATTCCGGAAATCGGTACAATCAATAAGCGATTAGTCTATATCCGATGGGCATTTTTACAAGATTTTAAATCTCAAAAAAATAAATAACTTTGCACCTTTCTAAAATACATCTAATTAAATAGAATTATTATGGTTAATGTTGGAATTATAGGATATGGATATTGGGGACCAAACTTAGTAAGAAATTTTGCTCAAAACGGAGACTGCACATTGAAACGAGTGGTGGATATGAGAGAAGAACGTTTGCAACAAGTAAACAAACTTTATTCTTCTATTGAAACATCAACATCTGCAGATGACATACTAACCGCTTCTGATATTGATGCAGTAGTAGTCGCTACTCCTGTTTTCTTACACTTTGAACAAGCAAAAAAAGCACTGGAAAATGGTAAACACGTATTGGTTGAAAAACCATTAACCAGTTCAGCTCAGGAAGCTTCAGAACTTATTGAAATTGCCGCCAAGAATAATAAGACCATAATGGTTGATCACACTTTTCTTTATACCGGAGCTGTTATCAAGATCCAATCATTGGTAGAAAGCGGAGAAATAGGAGAATTGCAATATTTCGATTCAGTAAGGATCAATCTTGGTTTATTTCAACCGGATATAAACGTACTCTGGGACCTTGCTCCACATGACATTTCTATATTGAACCATATTTCCAACTTAAAGCCTTACAGTGTTAATGCTTCCGGAGTCTCGCATACACCTAATAGAATTGAAAATGTTGCCTACTTAACAGTTAATTACGAAGAGGACTTTGTGGCGCATTTCAGTTGTTCATGGACTTCTCCTGTAAAGCTTAGAAATATTTTAATTGGAGGAAGCAAGAAAATGATTTTATTTGATGATGTTGAACCAACTGAAAAGATTAAAATTTATGACACTGGATATGATGTTCAGCCAAACAGCGATGAGGACAAAAGAAAGGTATTAATTGACTATCGCATTGGAGATATTTTTATTCCAAAACTGGAAAAGACTGAAGCTCTATTAGGTATGAGTTCCGATTTTATTGATGCCATAGATAAAGGATCTACTCCAAAAGTAAGTGGTGAGGATGGCTTAGAAGTAGTTAAGATTTTGGAAGCTTCTACAGAATCTCTTAAAAACAATGGTAAAGAAGTTATGTTATAATGGAAATACTTAATGTAGATTCTGAAACACAGGCACTTGTTAATGTAAAGGTTGGAGAAAACGTAAAGATCTTCAATTTTGTAAATGCTTATGGTTGTTCGATTGATGACAACAGTAAAATTGGTGCATTTGTAGAAATACAAAAAGGAGTTACCATTGGTAAATTCTGCAAAATATCTTCCCATACATTTATTTGTGAAGGAGTTACTATAAAAGACAATGCCTTCATCGGCCACAATGTTTCGTTTATTAATGACAAATACCCTCGCTCTATAGCCGAAGATGGTGGTTGGCAAACTGAAGAGGATTGGAAAGTTGTAGAAACAATTGTTGAAGAAGGAGCTTCCATTGGAACCAGTGCTACTATTTTATGTGGAGTAAAAATTGGTGCTAAGGCAATTGTAGGTGCAGGGTCAGTAGTGACCAAAGATGTTCCACCAAACACAATTGTAGCTGGCAATCCCGCTAAAGTGCATAAAACATTAGAATAAACTCCTTAGCTTCCTTCATGTCAAAAAACAAAACACAAGACACTCCACAGAAGGAAGTCAATAACTATAGTATTCTTTCTAATCCAGACCATCCAATATTCAAAAAAATATTTTGGGGATTAG
>JAESTI010000401.1 GCA_016763665.1 Bacteroidia bacterium
AGCAAATTGGGCGGAAAGGTGCGTCATTAAAGGGTTTTGCTTTCTATTAAGGTTTGTTTCGGGGGAAAGTTACGTAGCAACAAACGCCCAACTTGCTTTGCACAAACCGTTAAGTGTCAATTAAAAATGAGATGAAAAAAATAATTTACATATTATCGTTCTTTTTATTTGTTAGTTTAAGTACTGTAGTCAATTCCCAACAGACTAAAGATAGAGTTACAATAGGCGAATCTTTCTGGTTCGACTCAAAATATTTAATTGAAAAGATTTTAATAAAAGTTTATCTACCAAAACAATACGAGTATTCACCTAAGGAAGTTGAATATCCAGTAATCTATCTTTTGGATGCAGAATGGGATTTTCATCATGGAACCGGGGCAATACAGTTTTTAATGGCCAATGGAATTATCCCTGAAATGATTGTAATTGGAATAGAAAACTCTAATAACAAAAGTCGCTATAAATATTTTACCCAAACACAAACAGATGAATGCCAAATTTGTGGAGGAGCTGATAAATTCTTAAGATTTCTTAATAAAGAATTAATGCATTACGTTGACAGCACATATAGAACTAGTTCTTTTAAGTTGTTGTTTGGACATTCCCTTGGTGGGTTATTTGTGGTGAATACTTTTTTATCACAACCTAGTTTATTCAATTGTTATATAGCAGCAAGCCCCACAATATGGTGGGATAAAAAAATATTTTTAAGGAATGAAAAGTTATTTTCTTCTGGTCAAAAGCATGATAATTATTTGTACGTAACGATAGGAAACGAGAGTAAAAGCATGAAGAACGGAGTGGATAGTTTACATTCAATACTCAAAACCAAATCTCCATTCGATTTAAAGTGGAAATTAGTTCAAATGGATAAAGAAACTCATGGGTCGATTACTCACAGAACAATTTATGAAGGTCTCGAATGGATTTACACCGATTGGGGATTTCCTGAAAATTTTGAATATAAAGACTTATCGGATATGGAATTCAGAATGAATAATCAACTTGAAAAATATGGCATTATCAATAGCAGATTTGAAATAATGATTAATAACTATGGTTACAAGATGATCAATGAAAAATATATGAATGAAGCAATTGCAGTATTTAAGTTCAATGTTAAACACTTTGCCAATTCATCGAAGGCATATGATAGTCTTGGCGAAGCTTATATGATTAATAATCAAAAGGATTTGGCCATAGAGAACTACGAAAAGTCTCTTGAATTAAATCCAAAGAATAATAATGCAAAAAAAATGATAGAGAAATTAAATAATAACTAAATAATCGACACTTAACAAAGTGTATGAAAATATAGGGCTGACAAGGGTTTTAGAGGAGTTTGGTGTTCTCAAATAACGGCACTACTGGCTGGCAATGACGAGTTCCAAAAGCCCTACGTTTTTTATACAGAACCGTTGTGGGTAATTAAAACTCCAATTAATCCCTTTTGTAACAAATTGATGTTTCAGTCGTCTTGATTCAAAACCAATGATATGATTAAATATCTTACGATTTTCCTTTTTTTATTGAGTGATTTATGTTTTGCACAAACAATCGTTGAAACGGACACAAACTATACCAATCAACAATTTGAATCTGAAGTTAATGAAGCTAAAAAATTAATAACAGAGTTAATGACTGAAAAAGATATTCCTGGTTTGTCAATTACTGTAGCAAAAAAAAATGAAATTCTTTGGGCAGAAGGTTTTGGATTTTCTGATTTAGAAAATAAAACCCCTGTTAGATTAAACTCAAAATTTCGAATAGGAAGTATTTCTAAGTCCCTTACTTCTATAGCTTTAGGTAAGTTGGTTGAAGAAGGAAAGATGAATTGGCATGATGCCATCCGTAAGTTTGTACCCTATTTTCCCAAAAAGAAATACCCAATTACTATTCAAGCACTTGCTTCTCACGCTTCTGGAATTAGAAATTACAACTATAAAAGCGGAGAGTATTTTAGTGATAAACCCTATAGCTCTATAGAAGAAAGCATAAATATTTTTAAAGAAGATTCTCTCTTGTTTCAACCAAAAACCAAGTATAGCTATTCAACTTATGGATACGTTCTACTCAGTGCTGGTATAGAAGGAGCCACCAATCAAAGTTATCTTGCCTATATGCATAATTTTGTATTTACACCTATGAGAATGCATAACACAGTGCCAGACTTCAATGATAGTATCATTACGGACAGGGCTAGATGTTATCAGCTAAAGGAAGGTGTAATTATCAATGCAAGTTATATTGATAATTCTAATAAATGGGCAGGTGCAGGCTTTCTTTCCACTTCATTGGATTTAGCAAAAATGTCACAAAATTTATTGAAGTATGAATATCTGAAAGAATCAACTTTAAAAACACTATGGGCGCCTACTGAACTATCAAATGGTGAAAAAACGAATCATTGTTTAGGTTGGCGTAGAGACATAGACGATTTAGGACGTAATTATATCCATCACGGGGGTAGCTCTGTCGGGGGGCGTTCATTTCTATTAATATATCCAGATAAAGATGTTATAGTTGCCATTACTTGCAATCTGTTCACAAGATTCAATGAATCGTTTGTATTGAAAATTGCTGAAAAATTCATAAAATAACTACCCACAACAATTAGAACCCAAAATCACGTGGGCGCAGGGCGTTCCCACTGATTTTTTCTATTGTTGCACTGAACCGCTACCCCCCGGCTGTCAGATACCGGGGAGCAAAGAATTGCCCCTACACCTATGTGCCTGCTGGTACTTCGGTGTACACATGTGTGGTTTCAATCTTTTGAGATAGATTGAGGAGTAGATAGAACAATGGATTTTAGTGCTTGAATGAGCTCTTTGGGTCTTACATCTTTCCATTTCAGGGTATCGTTATTGTTTTTTAGCCACTATTGCTGGTTGTTACACTTTGATTATGCTCACTGCGAGCCCTTTGGACAATACAAACCCTGCCACCCTCATCTGGGTAGGCGCTCTTTTATACATAGAAAAGTTTTTTGTTAAGTGGGAGTTTTCGTGGTGATCCTCTTACTGGAGGAATGACCTTAAAAACATGCATGACACCCTTTTTGCAAGAGGTACATCGGGTAATGTCCGTTCCAGATGTTTTAAAGATGACCTCTGCCAGGGTGAGTTTCTCCCTTTTTGCTTCCTGTGGCTGATTCAACGCCTTTCTCACCTGAGCAAGCTTTTCCTTTTTTATCCGTGTGCTAAATATTCCGTAATGCCGGATTTTAACAAACCTTTGGGGGAGGATATGCTGAGAAAAACGAATCAAAAACGTTTCTACAGGCAAACACATCACCCGTTTGATATCACCGGCTTTGCGGTCACGATAAGAAAAGG
>JAESTI010000443.1 GCA_016763665.1 Bacteroidia bacterium
AAAACCCCTCAGCCCCTGGAAGCTCAAAATCCACGAAATCATTTTTGAAGCTGACACCTCTTTAGGCAAGTTTTTCGATATCGGGCTGCTCATTGCTATCATTCTCAGTGTAATTGCTGTAATGCTGGAAAGTGTGCATGATATTAGCTTGCGATTTGGCACAGAATTACACATTATAGAATGGTTTTTCACCGTTTTGTTCACCATCGAATATGTATTACGCATCATCAGTACCGGCAAGCCGTTCAAATACATTTTAAGTTTTTACGGCATTGTTGACTTTCTCGCCACTATTCCAACCTATTTGGGAATATTTTTCACAGGCACACAGTCCCTGCTCATTATCCGAATCATTCGCCTTATTCGGGTGTTCCGAATTTTCAAGCTGGCAAGGTATGTTGGGGGGGCACAAATGCTCATTCGGTCTCTACGGACAAGCCGTCCTAAAATAATTGTGTTTTTAATGGTTGTATTGGTTATAGCAACCGTTATCGGCACGTTGATGTATTTAATAGAAGGCGGTGAAAATGGTTTCACGAGCATCCCGAGAAGCATTTATTGGGCAATTGTTACGCTTACCACAGTTGGCTACGGTGACATTGCCCCAGTAACAGTTTTGGGAGAAATGCTGGCTTCTGTCCTTATGATAATGGGCTATGGCATTATTGCTGTTCCCACAGGAATTGTAGGAGCTGAAATGGCTTCGACAACAAAAATAAGAAAAGAAGACATTAACACCCACTCTTGCCCGCAATGCTCAAAGGAAGGCCACGACAACAATGCGAAACACTGTAAATTCTGCGGCAGCAAATTACACCCTTGAAACAATTTCAGGCTGTTTCTTTTTCTTTCTCGAAAGGATAAAAATATCTACCGCTGGAATCAACAATAAAACAAAAAATATGAGTAAAATACTGTTGTTTATTCTTTCGAAATAATCGTGAGTTCTATGTTCTATTGTCGTTTCAACCTCGTCCCAAAACTCTGGCGGGTAGCTGAATGTGTTGATGGTTCGTGCGAGTAAAAGCGCTTTGGCACCTGCGTTTCCTTGCCGCTCATCATATTCTTTAGCTGTTAAAATAACCGACTGTATTCCCCAGCTCATTATTTTGGGCATCATGAAGTTAGATAATCTTACTTTAAGTTTTTCTATAGGTTCTGTTTCGAAGTCTTCGTAATGCACTCTTTTCACATATTGGCTGATAGTTTGGCTAAAAGTAACTTGCGAGTTTATGATTTCTTGCCAGCTCCTCACCACATAAAACTGATAGCCTGGAAAACTCAATTTTACCATGAGGGAAATATTTTTTGGAGTTTGCTGAATCAAAAAATTTTCCGTGGTTTTCCCGATTGAAAAAGCAATGGCGCCAAATGTGAAAACCAAAGGTATATACCACCTGAACCATTTTGTATAAATACGCTTGTTTTCACCTAATAACCTATATTTTTTCACAACAAGTCCGCCCAGCACAGCTACCATTAACCCAATGATTCCAAAAATAACTGCATTTGAAAATGCCAAAGCAAGGCAATCGCCAATAAGCGACATAACACGGCTGTATCCTAATTCGAAAAAATTCACAATACTGTAAAAAGACGCACAAAGAAAGGAAAAAATCATAGGGGCTACAAGAGCCTATACACGAACCAAAGTAAAAAGCTCAGCATCAGGCTGATAAGAATCATAGTAGTGATTGGAAGGTGAAATTTGAAATTTTCACTTTCGATGCGAATGTCAAACTACATGTTTCCAAACCAATTGATTCTTCCGTCAAGCAACCAGAATACCAACCCCTCCGCAGCCACCTACAACCCGATGATAACGAACATTTTTCCTATAGTATAAAAATAATCTCGTTAAATAAACTGCTTGATGAGTGTTTGCTACTTTTGAATGTTTTCAAAATCATATTGTATTTAAAAAAACAGTTCTATTTTTATTAAATTATAAATGCACTTAAATATATCTAAAATATTGATAATAATAGTTTTAATTGAATTAATTAAAATCATAATACTTTTTATTTTTCCACAAGAAATTAAGCTTTGGGAAGACCACGACATGGCCGTTAATTTATTGAGCGAAGGCGAGTATTACTACTATTATGACGGTATAAAAAATCACAGTTTCCAGTTTCCTGTTTATCCTTTTCTGGCACATTTGATATATCGAATTTGGGGTATTATGCCCTTGTTCATATGCATTTTTAATATCCTATTAAATTGCTGCACGGCACTATTGGCGATGAGTGTTTTTAAAAACTTCCTGAAACGGTTTGGCATGGCCAATCTATCTGATAAAACAGCAAAAGGAATTGTATTCGCCTCGGTTGCTGCATTGCTAATACATCCAGGAATTAGCTATTATGCGATATTCAACGTACACCCATTTTCAATGAACATGTTCTTCCTGTTTCTTTCGCTATTTTTTATGTTCAGATACTTAAATCAAAGTTCATTTATGAATTTGATTCTTTATGCAATTGCTGTTGGATTAAGCGCTCTTGACAGAGTCACGATACTGGTTGCTGTAATTCCTTTTTTTGTTTATTCTTTTCAGGAAAGGAAAGTTAAAAGTGTAATTAAAAACACAATAATTATTGTATCGGTTACCTTTCTCATCATTTTGCCATGGTCCATTCGAAATTACCAAGTTGATGGGTTTTTTGGCTTGTCTTCAATGACCGGAAAAACGATGTGGAAAGGAATAATTGAAGGTTCTGAAGGAAGCAACTACCTCAAAAGCGGTAAAAATTACCATACGGCCATGACACCTGCAGAAATGAAGCTGATGGAAACTATGACCGCTTCAGAGCAAAATACTTATTTCATGAAGAAATGGATGAAAACAGTAACAAAGAGACCGATACACGTCATAAAAATGTATTTTGTTAAATTGAAAAACTTTTGGTGGTTCAGGAGTCAAATAGGCAACGAGCACAGCGAAGCACTCAAAAAATGGATTCCGTTGTACAAAACAGGCTATGGGTTTGTGCTTTTATTGTGCGCTTTTGCATGCCTCAAAAACAGAAAAAAGATACTTCCGTTGCTTACCATTCCTGTAGCGCTTTCATTGGTGCAGGCCCTGTTTTATGTGGAAACACGGCACCGCCTAATCATTGAGCCAATGCTGCTATTTCTGGCTATAATAGGGTGCTGGCATTTGTGGGAAATGTGGAAACCCGTCCAAAACGATCCTGCAAAAATTGAAATTGAGCGTAAAATCAGGTAACTTCGCATAGCTAAAATTAAAACAAGACCTCCTATTGGTACCTTTAGGAAAGGTCAACCTCTATTTATTAATATGAAAGCCCTACCCTATTTTATTTTATTTCTTTTCGCCATAAGTTATCATAGCTACTCACAAAAAATTAATGGGGTAAATTTTGTTGCAGAAAAAACGATCATCTCGAATACCGGTTTTGATCACTTAATAAATATCAACTCCAAATGGGTTGCATGGGTTCCTTATGCTTTTTGTGACATGAAAACCGGACATATACAACAAAATACCTATTGGCAATGGCAAGGAGAAACATTAAAAGGTTGTGAAACAGCAATACAACTGGCCAAAAGCAAAGGATTAAAAGTGATGATCAAGCCACACGTTTGGCTTTCTGATCATTCATATACCGGAGTTATGCAACTCAACCGTGCACAATGGCTCAATTGGCAAACAGATTACACTAAGTATATTTTAGATTTTGCAAATCTTGCGCAGAAGTACAATGTAGAGCTCTTTTGTATTGGAACCGAACAGTATGCATCTATTAAAAACTACCCTCAATATTGGCAGTCTCTCATAAAAGAAGTCAGAAAAGTATATAAGGGCAAAATTACATACGCAGGAAATTGGGACACCTATAAAAACTGCCCTTTTTGGAGTGAACTCGATTACATCGGAATTGATGCCTATTTCCCTATTTCTGAAAAAGCAAACCCCAGTATTGATGAATTACAGCAGAACTGGCAAAAATGGAAAATTGAAATTTATGCATTCCATAAACTGCATAATAAAGCCATTCTATTTACAGAATTCGGTTACAGAAGCACTGAGTACGCAACCAAAGAACCTTGGAAAGATGTTACTCCAGACAAATACTGTGAATCTTGCCAAGCAGATGCTTTTCAGGCAACCTTTAATACGCTGTGGAAGGAGTCATGGATTGCCGGTGGCTTTATCTGGAAGTGGTTTGAGCCTAACAAATCAGTAGTGCATGAAAATTCAAAAAGTTATTTTGTGAAAGAAAAACTTGCTGAGAAAACAATTACTAAAAACTTTAAGTTTTTCAAGTAACAAACCCTTATTAACGACAGCGATTAAAAATTTGGCGTTTGTTTGCATAAATTCAGCCCCCTATTTTATGTAGATTGCTACTATTCTCTCATTTTTAGCCCATGTAGCTTATCCTAACTGTGATGGAGGGCTAGCATTTATAGGGCATGTGGGAAAACAGTTCAAAACAACATGATAAAAGTTGAAATTGAACGTGAAATCAAATATCTTCGCATCGCAAAAGTTAAAAACAATACCGCCTGTTGAAGCTTTAGCAAAATGTTGGACATAATATCATGTAACACAACCAGTTATTTAATCGCCATACTGAAATATTAAACACTAAAGGTCATTCAAAATGAATATATTAACAATAAATGGACTATCAAAAACCTACCCCAATGGTGTAAAAGCATTAGACAATGTAAGTATCGAAATCGAAAATGGAATATTTGGGTTGCTTGGACCTAACGGAGCAGGGAAATCTTCATTGATGCGAACATTAGCTACATTACAAGAAGCTGATAGCGGTACCGCCAAGTTAGGTGAGACCGACATTTTTAATGACCCGAACGAACTTCGTAAAACACTTGGATACTTACCTCAAGAATTTGGTGTTTACCCACGTATAACCGCAAAACAGCTGCTCGATCACATGGCCATACTGAAAGGGGTTACAAATTCATCAGAAAGAAAAGAAATGGTCAACTACTTACTGGATAAAGCAAACCTCTATGATGTACGAAATAAAAGTGTCAAAGGTTTTTCAGGTGGAATGAAACAGCGTGTTGGCATTGCTCAAGCACTTATAGGAAATCCGAAATTAATCATAGTAGATGAACCAACTGCCGGATTGGACCCAGGAGAAAGAAATCGTTTTTATAACTTATTAGCAGATGTAGGAAAAGAAGTAATTGTCATTCTTTCTACACATATAGTTGATGATGTTCGCGAACTGTGCACAAAAATGGCGATTATGAATTTGGGGCAAATTGTATATCAAGGCACACCACAAAATGCCATTGGAGAATTAGACGGTAAGGTTTATCAAAAAATAGTTAACCGTGATGAACTTCAAGAGTACGCCCAGAACTACTCCATCATTTCAAATAAGATGTCAGGTGGTCAACCTTTGATTCATGTATATAATGAGTCGAATCCCAACAATGGATTTGAACAAGTAAAACCTAATCTTGAAGATGTATTCTTCTCAAAAATCAATACTTCTAACATACTTGTTTAATTACTAAGTACAAATCATGTTTAGGAATTTCCTTTTAACAGAATTAAAATATACGCTAAAGCAGCCCATGGTCTATATCTTTTTAGGCCTGATGGCACTGTTTACATTTGGAGCAACTGCAAGCGACAATATCATAATCGGAGGTTCAGTAGGCAATGTGTACAAAAACGCACCTCATATAATTACTGTGTACACGACCATTATGACCATTTTTGGTTTATTAATTGCAACGGCATTTTACAATAATGCAGCTTTAAGAGATTACAGTAGTGGATTTAATGAAATACTTTTCAGTACACCTCTCAGTAAATTCGGGTATTTCTTTGGAAGATTTTTTGGAGCATTAATCTTATCAACTATTCCAATGCTTGGGGTATTTCTTGGAGTGATTGTTGGCACAATCATCAGTCCTGTTTTTGGTTGGGTCGATGTTGACAGATTTGGTAGTTTCTATTTAGAAACATTCATAAACAACTATTTCTTATTTATTCTTCCTAATATGTTTTTTGCCGGCACAATCATTTTTGCAATGGCAATTAAATGGCGAAGCACGGTCATCTCTTTTGTAGGATCATTAATCATCATAATTGGGTATATAATATCCGGAACATTAGTTTCCGATCTGGATAATGAAACCCTTGCTGCACTTACTGATACTTTTGGAATTCGCGCTTATTCGTTATATGCCAAATACTACACTCCAATCGAAAAAAACACCTTAACTCCCGGGTTTACAGGCTTACTTTTAATGAATCGTTTAATTTGGATGTCGGCAGGTACTGTAATTTTAATAATTTCTTATTTCAGCTTCTCTTTTCAGGAAAAAAACAAGAAAGTAAAAGCAAAAAAAGAAGAGAAGAGCGACAATCAAATATCATTTTCCTTACCTAAACTTCATCCTGAATACAATGGAAAGGCGGAGTGGTTACAATTTAAAAGCTTCTTTATTACTAATTTTCTTATCATCGTAAAAAGTGTAACTTTTAAGATTCTATTTCTATTCAGTGCTATTATCCTTATTTCAAATTTATTCGGGGGATTTGAGTTTTTTGGCTTAAAATCATATCCTCTCACCTATAAATTAATAGACTTAATAAACGGTGCCTCAGGTATTTTTATAGTTATTATTTTAGTGTTTTTTAGTGGAGAATTGATTTGGCGAGATCGCGAAAATAAAATCAATGAAGTAATAGATGCTACTCCTCATACATCATTTATTTCTTTGTCTGCAAAAGCACTTTCACTAGTAGCAATAACTACTCTTATTCATTTCTTTTTCATTTTCTGTGGAGTTGCTTATCAATTAGCCAATGGGTTTACACGTATTGAATTAGATGTTTATTTGTTAAATTTCATTTATGCAGACTTGATGATTTACATCATTTGGAGCGGTGTGATGATTATGATTCAAGTGCTGCTAAATAATAAATACCTGGGCTATTTTGTGTCAATTGCAGTCATTTTCCTTTGGAGTCTCATTCTTTCCATTTTTGATATACAAAGCAATATGTTGACAATTGGTGGAGGACCATCTCTAAGGTATTCGGATATGAACGAATTTGGCCCGGGACTTAATGGAGCAATGTGGTTTAATCTTTACTGGGTTTTATTTTCAATAATTTGCCTCTTGATAGCAGGAGCATTATGGAAAAGAGGAACAATGAGCTCGTTGAAAGAAAGAATCCAAATTGCAAAAAAACAAGTTCCGAAAAATTACAGAGTAGTAATTTTAACAAGCACAATTATTTGGGTAATTGTTGCCGGCTTTGTCAACTACGAAACACAGATTTTAAATAAATACAAAACCCCAGATCAATTGGAAGAATTAGCGGCAGATTATGAAAAAAAATATAAAAAATATGAAAACGTAAATCTTCCCAAAATTACAGATGCGAAATACTTTATTGATATTTTTCCATACAAAAGGGATGTGAACGTAAAGGCAATTTTGAAGCTTACCAACGAAACCAATTCTCCTATTGACTCGATACATTACAACATTGATGAAAAATGGGACCCCAATATTAATATCCCAAATTCTGACTTAGTGTATGAAGACAAAGACATGGGATATTTAATTTACAAACTCAAAAATGCTCTTCAACCTGGAAAAACAATAGAAGTAGAAATTCAAACTAATTACCTTACAAAAGGATTTGAAAATGATGCGGGCAACACAAATATCATCAAAAATGGCACATTCTTAAACAATTTTCAAATACTGCCATCATTAGGATATAATGAAGGTTTTGAATTAAGCGATAAAAACAAAAGAAAAAAGTACGGTCTCAAACCAAAAGACAGAATGCCTAAACTGGAAGAAAATTGCACTAAAAACTGCATGGCTAACTACCTGTCTAATGGACGTTCTGATTACATCAACGTAGAAACAGTCATTTCAACAACAAGTGATCAAGTTGCTATTGCGCCCGGATCATTATTGAAAAAATGGAACGAAAACGATAGAAACTATTATTTATACAAAGCGGATCATCCATCACAGAATTTTTATTCCTTCATCTCTGCAAAATATGAAATTGCCAAAAGGAAATGGAATGACATAGCTATCGAAGTGTATTACGATAAAAAACATGCAGTAAACGTAGAAATGATGCTGGATGCCATTGAACGTTCCCTAAAATACTATACTAAGAACTTCGGCCCATACTACCACAAACAGTGTCGAATTATCGAGTTTCCCCGTTATTCTACTTTTGCTCAGGCATTTCCCGGCACAATGCCTTATTCAGAGTCATTTGGTTTTATAATTAACCTGGAAGATGAAAACGAAAATAATGTAATAGATGCCGTTATTGCTCATGAAATGGCTCATCAATGGTGGGCACATCAGGTTGTCGGAGCAAAAATGCAGGGCGGCACATTAATGAGTGAAAGTTTTGCGGAGTATTCTTCTTTAATGACCATGAAGAGCATAGCCAAAACACCTATGAAAATGAGAGAATTCCTCAAATATGATCACAATCGTTATTTAAGAGGAAGAAGTGTTGAAGTAGATAAGGAACTCCCTCTATATAAAGTTGAAAATCAATCGTATATTCATTATGGAAAAGGAAGTGTTATCCTCTATGCGTTGCAAGATTATATTGGAGAAGACAAGGTAAACCTGGCAATGCGCAATTTCTTAAATGAATTCAAATACAAAAAACCTCCTTACCCAACCTCTTTAGATTTTTTAAAACATTTGGAACCGCAAGTGCCTGACTCCATGAAATACCTCATTAAAGATTGGTTTAAAGAAATTACGCTTTATGACAACCGTTTGAAGGAAGCCACGTATACAAAACTACCTAATGATAAATATCAAGTTACATTGACTACAACATCCTATAAAATGAAAGCAGACACTATAGGAAACGAAACTAAAGTACCAGTAAACGATTGGATTGATATAGGTGTTTTTTCAGACCGTGATGAAGAGAATTTATTATATGAAAAAAGAGTAAAAGTGAATAAGTCTGAAATGTCATTTATCTTTGAAGTAGATTCGCTGCCTGTAAAAGCAGCCATCGACCCAAGAAGACTTTTAATAGACAGGGTTTATGATGATAATACAAAGTTTATAATTGAAAAATAATACTCAAAATTTTAATAGTTAGAACTTATAGTTATGGGAAGACCTCCAACAAGACCAAAAGAATTAAGAGATGGATTTTATATCGAAATTCGAAATAAAGGATCCAAAACCGGAGTAAAAATCCGGAGAGATACTAAAGAACAAATGGTAATTGCAATAAAAGAATATGAAAAAACCAAAGACGTGGTAGTTTTAGGTGAATTCAAAAAAGGAAAAAGTGTAAAGAGCAAATAGTAGTTCCGTATTATTACACGAAAGATAGTTAGCACCAAAACTGTAAAATGCAATAATAAAAGGGGCTACAACGAATAATGGGCTGCATTAAATACGCAATGTATTCAAATAGAAATGTGTACCGTTAAATAAAACCATTGCATTAAGCATTTTTCTCGCTTCGTTTTTTAGTCGTTCATGCAATAATATTTACGGCAAACGTGAACAAGCCGTTCAAAACCCAATTAATAAAAGTTGAAATTGCGTGTGAAGCCGGATAACTTCGTATTGCTAAGACGACATCCCCTGTCAGAGCTTTTAGTAAAATGGAAATGCCTATCACTTAATAAACCCATTGCATGAATCTTTTTTTTCGCTTCGTTTTTTTATTGGTTATTTTTCATTGCTCAGTTTTTGTTTCCGATTGCTATTCTCAGCTACTCTCTCATACCATCTACCTCATTGGTGATTGCGGGAAAGACACTGCAACCAATCAAAACCTGCTCAACCTGCAAAAAGAACTTTTGGCAAATCCCAACAGCACGGCTATCTTCTTAGGTGATAACAT
>JAESTI010000304.1 GCA_016763665.1 Bacteroidia bacterium
AAGAAAGCTGGATTCAGGATGCAATTGATGATTTGGTTATGCAGATGATGGAAAGATATAACAAAGAAAAACCTATAGTTTATAATACTTTACAAATGTATCGCCATGATAGACTTACCTATTTGAAACAGTCGCTAGAGTTTTGCAGAGAAAGAAATTTGAAACTCGGGATTAAAATTGTTAGAGGAGCATACATGGAACACGAAAGAGAAAGAGCTGAAGCAAAAGATTACGATTCCCCAATTCAGACCTCTAAAGAAAACACAGATAAAGATTACGATGCTGCTATTGAATATTGTATTAATAATATTGCAGATATGGGTTTGTGTGCAGCAACTCACAATGAGCAAAGTTGTTACAAGTTGATAAAGCTTATTGCTGATAACGGTTTGGGGAAATCCAATCCTGATATATATTTTGGTCAGTTATATGGCATGAGCGACCAGATTACTTATAACCTTGCATATGCAGGTTATAATGTAGCTAAATATCTTCCGTATGGCCCTATAAAAAAAGTATTACCTTACCTAATTAGAAGAGCACAGGAAAACACTTCCATTGCCGGACAAATGGGCAGAGAGTTGAGTTTGATTGTGGCTGAGAAGAAGCGGAGAAAGCAGTAATTAGTTACAATCGCACTGAGATCTCCAGTTCTCTACTAAGGATTCCCAAAAAATAAAAAAGTGCGCTTTGATTATTAGTATATTAAAGTACGTTTATATATCATATAATTATTTATAAATAGTTGATTATAAGAAATTAAAATTTATTTAATAAACAAAACATGTCATATTAAAGTACGTAAAATGTTTATTTTGATTTTATCATGAGAGCAGCTCTTCCTAGATTTGTAAAATATTTTGATCATGAAAGGACTTGCAAATCGACATTTAATTGGAATAGCGATATTATTAACACTAAATAGTTGTAATATATATTATGCTCCAAATGCACATAATGTGCCTTTATTTAAGGAAAAGGGTGAAATGAGAATTTCAGCAATTTTAAGTCAGGGTGGCTATGATTATAAGGGAATGGAAATTCAAGGTGCTTATGCCATTACGGATAAAATTGCTTTATCGGCTAATGGGTTTATGGCCCACGCTGAAGACGATAATTCACCAAAATCAGGTAGAGGAAGCTTTTTAGAGATTGGCCCCGGTTATTATAAACCATTGAATAAGCATTTTGTTTTTGAAACATATACAGGGATAGGGGCTGGAAAAGTTTATAACAGGTACAGAGATCGTTCCATTTCTACAGTTAACTTTTTGAGATATTTTGTTCAACCTTCCATTGGATTTACTTCAAAGGTTTTTGATGCTGCTTTATCATCGCGAATATGTGGTTTATATTATTATTCAGTGCATTCCAATTCAATTGAAAATAGTGAAAGTTTGTTTGCCTTACAATATGCCCTTCCGCTATTAATTGAACCAGCCCTGACAATTAGACTAGGATGGAAAAATGTAAAAATTCAAGGACAGTTTGGTGTATCAATCATATTAAATGATCCTGAATTTGATTATGATGAACACAATTTAAATTTGGGATTGTACATTGGTATTTGAAGACTTTGATTTCAGATGTACAGTTTTATTTCATTTTGATTACTTTTTTATTGTCTTGGGATTTAGGTTGAAGAATAATTAGAACTTTCCTGTAAACACTTCAATAAAATTGATTGTTATGGTTGTGTTAGTAGGAGAACAAGGTTGGGAGTGGGAGTAAAGGTATATCAGTTTTCTTCATAATAGACCAAATCAACTCGCACAGGAGATAGATCAGCAATCTCTTCTATCCACATTCTCATGATCTCATCATTTTCTCTACAATAGAATTTGGCAATAACTTCCTTATCCTGTTTCGTAATTTTTTCAAGATTGATCATCAACTCTAAAAGTTCCTTGCCACTTGAAGTGTTAATGTAATCCAGAATGATCCGGATCTCTGTAAGTGAATTAGGACTATCTGAATAGTCGTTGAACCAATTGTGTATTTTTCCATAAAATGTTTGTGGATCTTCAGGTAAAGAGCGACCTTTTATCACAAACTTATTTTGATCCTTGTCTAATAAAATTGAAGGGGATTCTGGAGTGGCTTCAAGTTCAAATCTTTGGGGCATAGAGTTACTTTTTCACCTTTACATGGGTTGAATATAGTGAAATTTTATCATCAATTTTAGAAAATTCGTAAGAAAATTCATCAGAATAATCCTTAAATATTTTAATTAGCCCAAGGCCTGAACCACCTTTACTTGTATCTTTTCGCCTGATGGTTTCTTTAAACATTGCTTGCAATTCATCTCTTCCTTTAGTTCGTAATGCTTCAATTTTAGATTTTAGCTCATCTTCATCACTTTTGCTGATGTAATTGCCACAATTAATGAAAAAGTGTTCTTCAGTAGACCCAATATTGAAAATACCTTCGGCATATTGATCATGTTCTGAATATCCATGTCGATATATATTTTGAAGTAGTTCTACTAGTAACATAAAAACTTTTTTGTTAATACTTGACTGCCCAGATGCTTCAGCAAATCTATTTTCAATCATATTTAATATTGGGAGAACAGATTCTTGTGAGAAATTTCCTTTATATATCATAGATATATTGCCTTTTTCCATCATTTTGTACAGATCTATGGAGGCACTTAATGGTACTTGAATTTCATTTTCTTTAGGTTCTTTTTCTCGATCGCTTTCTAATTTAAGCTGAAAGAAGAACATATTTTTATCATCGCCTTCACTTACAAATTGATAATCTAACTTTTGACCGGTTTTGCGCGCCATGTCAATAAAACCCAACCCTGCACCTCCTGAATCTGATAATTCAGTAGTTAGTAAAGATTCTTTGTATAAATTTTTGATCTCCTCAGGAGATAGATTATTGATCTCTTCAATTTTTTCAGAGATGATCTTAACATTTTCTTTCTTGGTATAATTGGCGGACGAGATGTATATGTTATCCCCAATATTTCGTGTTGCAAACAACCCCTTAATACCATGGAAATCTTCATCAGGATCCTTTTCTCCATGCCTGATGATATTCTGGAAAGATTCTATCATTAAATAGGATATCTTTTTCTTCGCTCGTTTCAGGGCATCAGTTTCCTTTAAATTAAATTCGCTAAGTGATATTAATTGGTTGGTTAGGTCATCATTAAATTCATCGTGAATGATCAAACTCAACTTGTCATCTTTCAATAGATCATGAATATGATGAATAGAATTTATTTTTGGTGTTGTTGATGCTTCTGCCTCTTTTGTTTTTTCCTTTTTGAGTTTTTGAGTTTTACCAATACCATTAAATTGTATTCCGATCATTATAATATCATCGGTTTGTTCAAAGTCACCCCTCCATTTTTCCAATATGTCCCCTATGATTTTTTCCTGGACCTGCATTCCCTTTTCTTGTAATTCAATTAAAGTGCTCTTTAACCTTCTTGACATGAACTTTTTATTATACTTGCCTCCAAATTGATCTACGCATCCATCAGAGAAGATATAAATGATATCATTCTCTTTTATTTCCAACTTGTGATTGGTAAAAGTTCTCACTTCTTCTTTTTGATACCCTCCAATTGAGTAGCGATCTCCTTTTACTTCTATTAATTCTCCATCTCTAAGAATTAAAAGCGGCCGGAAAGCTCCCGCAAACTGTACTTCTCTTTTGGCGTATTTTATGGCGCAAAGCCCAATATCCATTCCATCTTTGGTGTTAGAGTCTTCATCCGTTTGTTTTAAAGCTGTTAATACTCCAACGTGTAATTGCTCCAATATTTTTGCGGGTTCAGTTTGCCTGTTTTCGATTACAATTTGATTCAGGAGGTCATTACCAATCATGCTCATAAACGCTCCTGGCACTCCGTGTCCGGTACAATCCACGGCAGCTATTATTACAATATCCTCATTATCTACAGTTATTTTTGAGAACCAGTAAAAATCACCACTAACAATATCTTTCGGTTTATAAAGAATAAATGAATTCGGAAGAGCTTCATGTATAGTATCCGTTCTAGGGAGAATAGCTTCTTGAATCCTTTTCGCGTACTTAATACTGTCAATTATGTCTTTGTTCTTTTGTGCCAGTTCAGCATTCTTGTCCTTTAGTTCCACTGTTCTTTCTTCCACCTTAGCCTCCAGTATTCTTTTTGCTTCCTGTAATTTTTTTAACCGGATCTTGATAAACATGGAGATACTCACTACGGAGGAAATAACACAAATGAGGTAGAACCACCATGTTCTCCAGAATGGTGGAGTAATTGTAAAGCTGTAAGTAGTAGGTATTTTATTCCAAAGCCCTTCATTGTTACAAGCAATTATTTTAAAAGTATAGTCTCCTTCATGCAAATTAGAATAAGTTATAAATGTTTCTTTTGTTATAGGTGACCAGTCATTATCAAACCCTTCTAGTTTATATCGGTATCTTACCTTTTCGGGATTGGTCATGCTGATGCCGATAAAGTCAAAAGTCAAGTGATTTTTGTTATACTCGAGTGTCACAAATTGAGGCATCAATGTATCTCTGAAAAACAATCTGTATCGTGTAATATGAGTGAGAGGTTCTGTTGTATTGGCAATATCTTCAGTAGGATCATATTGTATGGCTCCTCCCACCGTTCCAAACCACAAATTGCCTTCATTGTCCTTACAAACTGCATTTAAAGCAGCTTCAGTTCCTAGCAATCCTTCAGTTTTGCCGTAGTGTCTAACACTTACTTTGCCGTTTCTAATAAACTCGAGATAATTGAACTTGTCTAACCCCTTGCTGCTACCTATCCACAGGCTCGAATCGTTGTCAAAAACTAATAAATAAATGTCGTCAGAGCTGAGTCCTGAATTGGTAGTTAAATTGGAGAAATAGGTAGTGTCATTTTGTGGTTCACCATTTTTTAGAAATTCATCTACTTTGAATACAGATAAACCTCCATTTGTTCCTAACCACAAATTTCCCCGAGCATCTTCAAGAATAGTACGAACTAAATTATTCCCCAGTCCATTTTCTGTGGTTAATGTTTTGAACTTGACGTTATTTAAGCTGTTGGGCATTAAATAGGAAATCCCTCCTCCTTTAGTTCCAAACCAAAGAATACTCCTTTTATCTTCCTTAATGGTATATAGGAAATTTTGTTTCAAACCATGGTCAATACTATAGCTTTCAAAAACGTCTTTGTTGTTTTCATCCTTATATAATCGTGAAGCACCGGATGCAGTTCCGAACCAAATGTTATCATTAGAATCTTCAAAAATGGCAAGCACAGTATTAACCGAAAGTCCATCATCTGTAGAATAGTATTTAATATTCTTTTTATTGCTGGTTTTGAGAATGCCCAACAAATTTTCGTTCTCAGTTGGAGAATATTTGGTGATCCCTTTTCTAAAATTGGCTATCCAAAGATTATGTTTCTTATCTTCCAGTAATGGATATGTGTGATTATTTAATAAGCCATTCTCCTTAGTGATATTATAGATAAATCCTGTCGGGGTAACAGTATGAGGCTCAATAATATTGGTGATACCAAGGGCTTTTTTATTAGAATTTGGAATAAAGTAACTAATACCTCCTCCAAATGTATTGAAAATGAAATTGTCATCTTTATCCTGAACAATAGCCAAAACCAAATCGTTTTTAAGGCCGTTTTTGGTCGTGTAAGCTTTAAATGCCAAGTTGTTCAACTTATCAATGCCAGATTCATCGTTTCCGATCCATATTTTACCTTCTCTATCCTCTAAAATTGAAACTGATAAATTAGAATTTAATCCTTCATTTACTGAAAAGGATTGCATCTCCCATTTTTTATTTTTCAGATCTAAACCTTTATTAGAAATTTTAGAGATCCCCTGCCCATAAGTAGCGATCCAAATATTTGACTTTTTATCGATAATAAAATTTCTTGTAAGCACACCTCTTAACTCACTAATGGTAACCAATTCTTTGTTTTCATTTAAAATGACCATTGGCCCATCAATAGTGGCGCACCAAATGTTTCCTTTCTTATCACTTAGTAGGTCATAAAACCGTAGGGTTCTAAGTTCTTCATAATCCGGGATATCTGTAAAAAGGTCACTTCTCGTTGAATCAAAAGAAGCTCCGTTAATATTAGTATAAGGAAGCAAGGATAAACCACTAAAAGTTCCTACCCACAAATTACCTTCAGGATCTTGTTCAATGGCCCAAACCCTGTTATTTATCAAACCATTTTTAGATGTATAATTGTGGAATAAGTTTTTGGAAGTTGCATC
>JAESTI010000305.1 GCA_016763665.1 Bacteroidia bacterium
CAAATCAGCTTTACCGGAGCTTTTACTTTTTTTGAGATATCAACGGCTTCCATCACAAAATCGTGAAAAGACCGTCTGCCGAAGCCTCCTCCCAAGTAGGGAACATGGATATTTACATTTTTCTCATCTAATTGCAAATGGTCAGCTACCTGTTGTTGAAGGCCTCCAGGAGATTGAGTACCAACCCAGATTTCACAACTGTCAGCTTTTATATCCACTACGCAATTCATGGGTTCCATCGGTGCATGTGATAAATAAGGCAGTTCGTATTCCGCTGTAAGGGTTTGTTTTACTTCCCTCAGGGCACGACCTACATCACCGATCTCAGTTGGTCGAGTTCCTTTCTTCTTGGAGGCATTCTTTAACGACTCATAATGCTTGGCGGTGGAATTATTCTTATAATCTTTGGTATCCCATATTATATCTACCAACTCACGTGCTTTAACAGCGGTGTAAAATGTATCAGCTACCACTGCTATAGTATGGGACGTCCAATTTTCGAATAGCTCATGCTCAATTTGAAAAATATCCATTACTCCTTTTAAAGCCAATGCTTTGCTCGCATCAAAACTTTCTATTCCAGCATAGATCACCGGTGGGTGTATTACACTTGCAAACAACATTTTCGGAACAACAATATCTATAGAATACTTAGCAGAACCGTTTACTTTTTCAGGAGTATCGACACGCGGTATCGGTTTGCCGATTAGCTTAAAATATTTTGGGTCTTTAAGCGTAGGGTCTTCCGGTATTGGTAGTTTACCAGCCGACTCTACAAGGTCTTTATAATCGAAGCTTTTATCGTTAAGCCGGTTATGTATTTTCCCTCTTTCAGCAAAACAATTGCTTTTATCCGTTTTCCACATGTTAGAAGCGGCTTCAATGAGCATTTCCCGGGCTGCCGCACCAGCTTTTCGCATAGGAATCATTTGTCTCCTAATACTTGAGCTTCCACCAACGCCCTGAGATCCATATTTCGGGTCACCCATCGCCTGTTTTATTTCAATATCGGACCATGCAACTTCAAGTTCTTCAGCAATTAACATGGGCATGGAAGTCATTATTCCTTGCCCGAGTTCGGGTTTAATAGCCCATAATACGATGGCGCCTTTACTATCTATACTTAAAAAAGCATTTGGTTCAAATATCTGGGTTGGACCTTCAACTGTTGTACATCCAGGTAGATAAACGCCTACTATAAGACTGCTACCTGCTAAAGATGATAATTTTATAAAGTCGCGCCTCTTCATTTCAGTCCATTTGTATATTTCCTGCTGCTCTATGAATAGCTTTTCTTATTCTGTTGTAAGTTCCGCATCTACAGATATTTCCAGACATATGTTTATCTATATCCTCGTCTGTAGGATTTGAAATTTTAGATAACATAGCAGCTGCCGACATCAGCTGCCCTGATTGACAGTAGCCACATTGTGGAACCTCTTCAGCTATCCAGGCCTTTTGTAACGGATGGCTTAGATCATCTGAAAGCCCTTCAATCGTCACAATTTTTCTGTCATTGGCTGCTGCAACCGGTATCATGCATGAACGCACCGGTTTCCCATCGAGATGAACCGTACAAGCTCCGCACTGCGATATACCACAACCATACTTTGTTCCAGTAAGGCCAATAATATCCCTGATCACCCATAATAGGGGAGTATCATTATCTATATCCAGATTGTAATGTTTTTCATTAACCTCTAATGTGATTTCAGGCATTGTAATATTATAAGAATCAGGTTTATTGAAGTCTATGAAAGTAGGAAATTTTTTGGTTATCTTTCAACTTGAAAATTGACATTTTGTGGTAAAAGAATCAGGTAAAACAATAAAAAGGAATGCATCGGTGATAATTCTTGCAGCCGGGACTTCGGGGAGGATGCAGTTTCCGAAGCTTTTATTGATTTGTGATACTGGAAATACCTTCATTGAAAAGATCATAAACTGTTATCGGCAATTTGAGGTTGAAGAAATTATAGTTGTTATCAATGTAGATTTCAAGTCTCAGGTAAGCGAACAGGTTTGGAATAAGATTAATCAAGAAACCCGAATAGTTTTGAATGATTCTTTGCATAAGGGGAGGTTACATTCTTTAATTCTAGGACTAAGAGCACTGAAAACTCAATCGTTTTGTTTTGTTCAGAATGTGGACAATCCATCTGTCAATACCAGACTATTGCAAGTGCTGTATTCCAAGAGATCAACAGATCACTATATTTCACCGGTTCATCAGAATAAGGGAGGGCATCCGGTTTTGTTGAATCATGCTATTATAGAACATCTGTTAAATACCGATTGCAGCGGTTGGATGTTAAATAAGATCTTAAAAAATTTTGAAAAAATCCAGGTTGAAGTAGAAAGCCCGGATATTTTAACCAACATTAATACCCGGAGGGATTACCAGCTTTATATTGATCAGCTCAAGGAAAAAAGTTTAAATTAATGAAAATGTTTTTCATGTGGGGAATGCGAGAGAACCCAAATTGCAGCCAATATATAAAACTACTCATCCTGCTAATTCTGACCATCATAGTTCATATAGTTGATTCAGACGCTAACGCCCAATCAAAAAGCGACTCCTTAAAAACCGAAATCAAAAAAGACCTTCCGGATACAACGAGAATCAAAATTCTCAATTCCCTTGCGCTGGAATGGCTTTATGCTAATCCTGATAGCACAATTTGGTCCACTGAACATTCTATTCTTTGGCTGCATAATGAAATATTTTCTCGAAATAATTGTATCTTGACTCAGTAGATGCTGACAGAACATTGACAATTATGGGCAAGTTTAAAATAAGAAATTCTTTTTTTACTAGTCTGTTTATACTATTAAGTGCGGTTTATGCTCTGGCCCAACAGGGTAATATCAAAGGCAAAATTGTTGATGCTGAAGATAATGATCCCCTCATTGGTGTATCGGTCTTCCTAAAAGGAACCACGAGGGGCGGAACTACGGATCTAGAGGGTAATTTTTTGATTAAAAATATTTCTGAGGGCACGCACACCTTAGTTATTTCTTATGTCGGTTATGAGGATTTTTCCAAGCCAGTTAAAGTAGCTAGTAATGAAGTGGCAGATTTAGGTACTCTTAAACTTTCTTCCGGGGCACTCTTATTAAAAGAGGTGGAAGTGAGTGCTTCAATTATAACAACCAGCCAAGAAAGCAAAACACCTACAGCTATTTCAACGATTAAGGGAAGGGAAATACTGGAAAAATTAGGCAGCGCTGAGTTTCCGGAAATGTTAAAATCCACCCCTGGTGTGTATACATCAATGGGCGGGGGTAGTTTAGGGGCAGGATCGGTCGTTGTACGCGGATATAGTTCACAAAATACAGCTGTTATGATCAATGGAATACCGGTCAATGATATGGAAACGGGCTGGGTGTTTTGGTCTAACTGGGCAGGACTTAATGATGTAACCCGATACCAGCAGGTGCAGCGCGGATTGGGGGTTTCCAAATTAGCAGTAAGTTCTATTGGCGGAACTATCAATATTATTACAAATCCTACAGAAATGAGAAAGGGGATAAGAACTGCTTTGTCCACAACCAATGGTTCTTATCGAAACAGGTTAATGGTCACCGGCTCTACCGGTTTAATGAAGGGAGATTGGGCAGTTACCGCTTCCGGCTCCAGGAGATGGGGCGAAGGATATAGAAAAGGCATTTATACAGATTCCTGGGCCTACTTTCTTTCAGCGTATAAGAAAATTGGAGAAAATCATCAACTCGTTTTTACAGGATTTGGGGCTCCACAGGAACGTGGCAGAGGATGGGATGCTAACAAGGCTGATTACGAAAGATACGGAGATTTTAGAAATGGTGATTTTTATAATAAAGCATGGGGCTATTATAATGGAGAAAAAAAGAACAGGTCTGTCAATCGGTATCACAAGCCGCAGTTTATGTTAAATCATTATTGGGATATCAGTGAAAAAATAAAGCTAACCAATTCCGCTTACTGGTCATTTGGCAGAGGCGGGGGAACCAATATTCAAAGAAGTTTTGGTTCGTCTTCGCTTAATAGTTCAACGTTTAAAGACGAAAACGGACAACTAATATGGGATACTGTATATACACGAAATACAGCGAATATAGAAACGATAGATAGTACTTCTGAAGGTACTATTACCGGAGCACGTTCTCTATATTATCTTGAAGAGAGACGCAATGATCATAACTGGTATGGATTTATCTCTTCTTTAAGGATCGATTTAAAGGAAAACCTGAGCTTGGTAGGAGGTATTGATGGCAGGCTTTATAAGGGTTTTCACTTTGCAACCGTATTGGATTTACTAGGAGGTGATTTCATAATGGATAAAGACTCCTATAAATATGGTTCAGATGGAGATAATGCTGACCACAATATCCTTACTCCCAACCGGGTAGCCCGTATTGGTGATGTGGTGCGTTATAATTATGTAGGTACGGTGAATTGGTTAGGGGTCTTTGGGCAAGTTGAATATAACTGGAAACATTTTTACTTTTTTTTAACTGGTAATTTGTCCAGAACATCCTATTGGCGGGATGGTAAATTCCAGCATGAATTATATGCCGAATCAGGAGTTGGAGGATTAGGCAAATCACCCCAAAAAGAGTTCATTAATTATACAGCCAAAGGAGGAGTCAATTACAGAATTACCGGAAGACATAATGTTTTTGTAAATGCCGGCTATTTTACCCGCGCGCCATTTCTCGTTAATGCTTTTATAGATGCCCGGCTGAGCAATCAATTCATGGATAACCTAACCAGCGAAAAAATTTCTGCTGCTGAAGCTGGCTATAGCTATCGTTCAAGATATTTATCAGGAAACCTCAATGTTTATTATACCATAAGAAATGACTGGATGTTTACGGAGAGTTACTATTCCCCGGAACTTGATGGATATAAGGACTTCCTGGCTTCCGGTGTGGATGCCATTCATAAAGGAATTGAATTTGACTTAAAAGTAAAACCATATAATTCATTGGAATTAACAGGTATGTTCACCTTGGGTAATTGGAAGTGGCAAGGCAACCCGACAGCAGTTGTGAGGGATAATAACACTTTAGGTGTAGATACGATCATCACGCTTTATATAGATGACTATCCTGTTGGAGACGCAGCTCAAATCACAGCTGCCATGGGAGCAAGGTATCAGTTCCCGTTCTATGCTTATTTTGGTGCAGATTGGAATTTCTACAGTAATCTTTATACTGACTATAATCCCGCTCTTAGAACAAATCCTCTGGTTACATCCGAAGATATAGTTAAACTGAATGACTATTATACTTTTGACATTTACGGGGGCAAATCATTTAAAATTAAAAAATGGAATCATTTGATGAAGGTGCAATTTAACATCAACAATGTGCTGGATAATCTGTACTTGGTAGAAGGAAGAGAATCTCCTGGTAGCAGCGGGGTTGACTATTACTTCGATTTTGGAAGACCGCTAACTTACTTTATGAGTATTATATACGTCATGTGATAAATCAAAAAAATCATTATGGAATCCAAAGCTATAATTCAAGTATTTAAGCCTCTTTGGGTCATTGTTTTAAGTATTATCTTGATTGTCTCTTGTGATAAAGACAAAGACCCTTTTCCTGAACTTCCTACGGGCAATATAGGTGGAGAACTTACAGGCATAATTTCTCTCCCTTTCAGCGATGGTTTCGACTATGGGAATACCGTAAACACTTACGATATTCCTCCTGACAATTGGATAGAACAAGTAGTGTCTGGATTTAAAGAAGACAGGGGATGGGCTTACAGATCGGATAGAGGAGTTTCAAGTAGCGGTGCTATGACCGCCAGCGCTTATGGTGGTGAACTCGGAACGGACAATACTTACCTGATAGCCGGTCCTTTTGATTTTGATGCTTATACCAACATTACACTTAGTTTAGATGTGCAATCTAATTATAGTGGCCCGGGTACTTTTAGGGTTAAATATTCCACTACTTATTCCGGTACAGATGATCCTGAAGCAAGTGGCGTAAGCTGGACGGAGATTACAGCCATTACCAGTCAACTGCCTGATACTGATCAGGTATGGACAAGTATCAAAGCTGACTTAACCAGTATCAGCGGCTCCAAAATTTTTTTGGCTTTTCATTATAAAGATGGCACGGATGTTAGTGCTAAACAATGGGTCTTAGATAATATTGTTTTGACAAATCTTGGGGATGCAACGTTTTCCACTTCAGTGGATACCCTACCATCGTTTGGCTCAGTGAACAGCGATGCAACTTCTTCGGAACAATTTTATGAGGTATCAGGTACTAATCTTGCAGGAGATCTAACGGTTACTGCTCCCCAGTATTTCAACGTGTCCGAAAATTCAGGTGGTCCCTATTCCAGCA
>JAESTI010000306.1 GCA_016763665.1 Bacteroidia bacterium
AGATTGCGAGACTTCTCGCTCGGGATCAGCGTATCGGTAGCACTCTAGGCAGCGGTATATCTGCGGCTGCGTTGGATTACTTCGCCTATTAGAGGAGAAACATAGAATTATGTCGGATAATATGGATAACCATCATTCATCATTCTACTATTGGCGTTTAGCGCTTAGCAACATTTATGGTAACTACAAAAAGTACCGTCCTAAAACAAAGTACTTGATTCCTGCTATTTATATATTTTTTATATTTCTAAATATCATATGTTATTGGTTTGCTATGATGACAGCATTTCCTGATTTGGTTTTTAATACCAATACAGGCTATCATTATTTTAAAGTGCAATTTCCAGTGGGTATTTTTGCAGGTTTATTTGATACCGTATCTTTTTTTGTTACATTGATAATAATACAGAATGCGTTGCGATCTACTTCTAATTTTCGTTTTATCGCTCATTTAAGCATAGATTTATTAATAGGTATTTTAGCAACCCTATATGTTTTATTGATATTTCATGTGTCTCCCTGGATGATATCATTGATAGAGGGAATCCCTGAAGAATTAGTGCAGCGCAATGAATTAATGCAACAACGAGTTTTTGATTCCTTAAACTCACCTTTTGAAAACTGGCGAAATATTTATTTCGGAATAGTAATGGGTATTTCTGCTATGTTGCCAACATTTGTTCATGTTTACATGGCACTAAATTTTCTAATTGTAAAAAAATTAGAAGATAAAAGAACACGTCAATTTTGATTTTATAGCGTGACTACTTTACCGCAGATCCAATATCTAATAAAAGATGTTTTAACAGTCAATACTGATTTTGAATTGGCTGATAATACTTTTTCAATTGAAGACAGTAAGATATGCTATCAAGTCAATAATAGCAGGTTCAGAGAAGAATTATTTGATTTTTATAAACCTTCTTTAAACAATGAAGACCTGTTTTTTTTAAACAAAATCAAGCAAGCAGTTAAAAGCTCAGATGATGATATCAGTTCATTAAGAGATTCTGTTTATAATCTTGAATTATCTAATGTTAATTGGTTAAAACTTACTACTTTTTTTATCAATGAAGTGTATTTAGATAGATCATTACTTTATGATAAGCATCATAGAATAAGCAGTAAAATGATCAATGATCAATTTAAGGAATTTCTGGAGTTTCCGGTGGTTGATATTTTATCTAGGTTATTTTGCTATAAAAGCCAATTGAATAAATCAAAAGAATTTAAGGTGAATTTCACTTGCGATTTTGATGTTTTAAATAATTGGACTCATATTGGTTGGAAAGGATTTCTGAAAAGAGTTATAAAGAATTTTTTTCAATTAAAATGGTATACAATTGTTTTGGAATTTATATCCATAATTTACTCAGACAAATTGCTGAAGTGGAATTTCTTTTTGAACTGCAAAATGTTTGTAGCTACAAATCAAAGCATGTTTGGTAATTTTAAAATGGAAAATATTGCCTTTATGCTTATGAAAAAAGATAATGAACAGTATGATATTGAAAATAATTTTACAACAAGATCATTTAAAGAGTTTTTAGAGAAATTAAAGATTGAATTCAATGTAAAGATCGGCATACATCCAAATTATGATTCCACCCAAAAACCAGAACTACTAAAACCACAAATAGATAAATTTCAAAATATTTTTGGAAATTATCCGGAAATATCAAGATTTCATTACTTAAGATGCGATTTCCCTAATGATTTAAAATTATTGGAGCAACATGAAATTTATTCAGATTATTCTTATGGTTTTGCAGATAGCTTGTTATTTAGGGGAGGCAGAACTTTCCCATTAAATTTATGGTATGGCGAAATCACGCAAAAAGTGATATCTGTGCCATTGACAATAATGGATACATCATTAAATGATTATCTTTTTTTAGCATATGAAGAAGCATTGAAAGCATGTAAACAAAAAATTCTATATAGCGTAGCTTTTGGTTCGTCATTAACTTTACTGTGGCATAATCATAACACTTACAAACACTATACACCTTTTAATTATCACCCTAAACTCTTCAGAAAACTAAAATCATACATTTACAATTTGGATCAAATGCTTTTTTCATTAAATGCAGATTCCGCTATAATGTGTACAAAGTGCATTTTGGATAGTAATGATGACCCCCAAATTGAATTTGATAGTAAAGGTATTTGTAATCATTGTTATACTTACGAAAGAGCTGTTAAAAAGTATATCTTAAGTGAAGAAGAAGTAAAAAGTAATTTAGAAAAGCTTGTGCAAGCCGTTAAAAGGGATGGACGAAAGAAGAAATATGATTGCATCATCGGAGTAAGTGGTGGAGTTGATAGTACATATGTTGCCTATTTAACTAAAAATATATTAGGATTGAGGCCATTAGCTATACATCTTGATAATGGTTGGAATTCAGAGTTAGCAGTAACAAACATTGAAAACACATTAACAAAACTTAACATAGATCTAGAAACTTTTGTAATTGACTGGGGAGAATTCAGGGACTTACAACTAAGCTATTTAAAAGCTTCCGTAGTTGATATAGAAGCGACAACAGATCATGCAATAATTGCATCTCTGTACCATGCAGCACACAAATATAAATTGAAATATATTCTACAAGGTGAAAATATTGTTACAGAAGGATTAATGCCAGAGCATTGGGTGCATAATAAGATGGATCTTAAAAATATTAAATCAATTCATAAGCATTTTGGCTCAAAACCATTAAAACATTTCCCCAAATTGGTTTTTTTAGGCAATTGTATTATGAAAAGGTCTTGGGTATAAAATTTGCTCCTATACTTAACTATATCAAGTACATAAAGGAAGATGCAAAAAGCGTTATTTCCAATGAACTGGATTGGAAAGATTATGGTGGCAAGCATTTTGAATCTATTTTTACCAGATTTCATCAAGCATATATATTACCCCGAAAATTTGGAATAGATAAAAGGAAGTCTCATTATTCAACATTGATTTGCTCTGGCCAACTATCAAAACAAAAAGCGTTGGAACTCATGCAACTTGATATTTACGATAAAGACAAATTAGAAAATGATAAATCATATGTAATAAAAAAATTGGGACTTACAGAGGAAGAATTTGAAAGAATAATAAATACTCGAGCTCGAAATCATACTCATTATGGGTCTTATATGAATTATTATAGGATGCTAAGACCTATAATCAAAAAAATTAAAAAACTATACTCTTGCTCTTCATGATACTTTCTTTTGCAATCTAAGTAACATTTTTTGTATGCCCACTAACTACTTAAAGTAAAAAATGAATTATTTAAAATCCATTCTTAGATTCTTGATAAGACCTTTTTCGTATTATTTCTATTATCTTTTTATGCGCAGAATGATCGAAGTTACTCGAGATGGTAAACCATTAAAAAATGGGATAACAGCTGTCATTGCAGCTAAAAACGAGAATTATATGCTGCCTTTTTGTCTTAAAAGTTTAATTGGTGTTGTAGATCAAATTGTATGTATTGATAATGGATCCGAAGATGATACTTTACAAATAATGTATGATTTTAAGAAAGAAAATGAAGATAAAATGGAAATAATTGTATTGCACATGCCTAATGCTTTATTAGGCGATTGTAGGGAGGCTGGGTTGTCCAAAACAAAATACAAATGGCATTTGCGTTGGGATGCTGACATGATATGCAAAACGTCTGGAACTGAAAGTATGTTATTGTTAAGACAAAAAGCTTTAAAAGAAAACAGACCAGTTGCTTACGTAATACCTCGTACGAATTTAGTGGGGGATTTAAGGCATGTTTCACTATTATACCCTGTAGTTGACCCTGGTGAGCCATTTCTTATGAGATTTGGCAAGCATATTTGCTATAGGGAATTTGGGAAATTCGATACAGTGAAATTGCCTTTTTATCATAAGATCGTCCAAGAATCGAAGAGATATTATTTTCATTGTGCAGGACTGAAGTCTGATGTTAATTTAGTACATAGATTTTTTTATTTTTCTTGGAGGGAAGCTTTTAATAATGAAAAAAGATCTAAAAAACAACAACAATTATTGTCATACCAAAAGTATAGAAAGGATAAAGAGCTAGAACTTTTTGATACCAATAATCAATTATCATTATTTTATAGATTTCAACGGCAATGTGTACTTCATTTTGAACAATATAATGTTGATTTATATGGTGATTATCCTGAAATTCTAAAAAATGAACTTGTTAATGAGGACGAAAGGTTTAAAGTTATTTATAAAGATGGTAAACCGTCCATAAGAATAGATAAAAAAGATCAAAAAATGATTGAATATATACCAACTGCAGAAGATTTAAAGTGGGATCCACTGAAATTCTTGAAAGATCTAATTTCAGATAATGAGTTTCAGAACATAATTGATTACTTGAATTCTTGTGAAACGAATTTTAAGATTTCTGAGTCAAAGCAAGTTGGTTAAAATTTATATAGACTCTTTTTGAAATCATGTAATGTTTAATGAGCAAAAGTCTTTTATAAAAGCACTATTTAGCAATTCTTCAGGATTTCTTCTATTAAGGGAGTTGAAATATGTGATTTTGGGTCCTAAATTGATACATTCTGATACAATAAATCCTTGGTCATCTAAAGTTATTTCTACAAAAGAACGAAAAGAAGCTATAAGTTTGGCTGTTTCCTGGTTGCTATATGCCCAGCAGAAAATGCCTGATAACGGCTTTGGGTCATTCAGTATTATAACCGGATGGTCACATTCCTATCCCGAAACTACAGGTTATATTATTCCTACACTATTGAATTATGCAAAAAAATGCAACAATAGTAAAACTAAAGAATCTGCAATAAAAGCTGCTGATTGGCTTTTGGCAATTCAGAAAAAAACAGGTGGATGGCAAGGTGGTTATGTTGATGATGATGATCCCGAAAGCGTGTTTAATACCGGACAAATATTAAGGGGAATGATTGCGGCATATCGTGAAACTAACAAACAAGAATATTTGGTGGCAATCATAAATGATTGTGATTGGCTTTGCTCAGTTCAAAATTCTTTAGGTTTTTGGGATAAAAATACTTACCTAAATATGGTAAGGGTATATGATAGTTATGTGGATGCTCCCTTATTAATGGCCTATCAAATTACCAATGAACAAAAATATAAAGATGCTGCAATTAATAACCTTGACTGGGTTTTAACAAAACAGCGACTAAATGGTTGGTTTGACGATTGTGACAACACTATATGGGGTAATAGCAATCCAATTTTACATACCTTATGTTACACTATAGATGGTTTATTGGATAGTGGGATTATACTGAATGAACAAAAGTATATTGAAGCGGCTATTTTAGCGTCAAATGAACTTTTCAATAAGTTTAATAAAAAAAAATATTTAAAGGGAAGATTAAATGAAAACTGGAATGGTACTGTTCAATACATCATTTTGACTGGTTATGCTCAACTAGCAATTATTTGGTTTAGACTTTATAAGTTGACTAAAAATATCCAATATTTAAATAGTGCCATGAAACTTAATGATTTTCTTATTTTTAGTCAAAACAGAGACAATAAAGAATTGCCAAATACAAAAGGAGCTTTAGCGGGTTCATTCCCAATTTGGGGGAGTTATCAATCATATACATTTCCAAATTGGGCTACTAAATATTTTATAGACTCATTGATGCTTGAACAAGAATGTTTAGCTTTGGTCGAAGAAAAACAACTGCATGAAATTAGTACTCACCACTGATAATACTCAGTCACTTCGTACCAAAATTCAGCTTTCATCATTAATTGAACATAACATACTTCCTGATACTATTCTGTTACATCATGCTGGATTAATGAATGGTTTAATCATGAGGTATGAAAATTATCGGAAAATTTTTCGGGATTACAGATTTTTCGGGATTGGTGAGATAATTAAAAGAAAAATTACACCTAAGGCTAATAATTATGCTAATGGTTATAATTTTCCCAATTATCTTACTGATAAAAGGATACAGGAAGTAAATAATCTTCTCAAGAAGGTAAAAATATATCATTGCAGAAAAATTAACCATAACTCAACCATTAACCTATTATTAAATTTAAGACCAGATTTGGTGGTTTGTAATAGTGGATTAATAGGTAAAAGAGTGATAGATACAGGAATAAATTTCCTTAATATTCATACATCAAAATTGCCGGATTATAGAGGTATGAACAATATTGAATGGGCATTATGGCATGATGAACCTATTTGGTGTACTGTTCATAAAATTGCAAAGGAAATTGATGCAGGGGATATTTTGTATCAGGAAAAAATCAGCAATGAATCTGATTACGAAATGCTTAATAAGATAGATGAATTCCGAGAATACTATTTTCAGAAAAGTTATGCATTGATAGGAAAAGTAGTTAAAAAATATGTTGAAGGAAATATTAATTTTGTACTTCAAAAAAATAAGAATGAGCCACTTGGGCAATATTATGTAATGCATTATGCTTTAAAAGAAATGCTTCAACAGAAACTTGAAATTAGAAAGAAACAAAGCTCTTGACTTTTATCCTCGGAATACATATCGGTCATGATGCTACCGCTGCTATAATTAATGATAATGGGGAAATACTAGCAGCTGTGGGAGAAGAACGCCTTTCAAGATTTAAATCACACACTGGCTTCCCATATAAAGCCATAGAAAATGTTTACATATTATAGGTATCTCTAAGAAAGATGTTCAAGTAGTGTGTTCCTCAACAAAAAGACGGCTCCATCCACATACCAAAGATTGGAATGACATTATGTTATCCCCTAATGATTAAAATGTTGATATTTCTAATGAATTTCTGGAGAGCAAACTTCGTTGGAACTTGGTGTGGAAAAATTTGAAATTGGGATCATCAAAGTTAAACGGTCAACCTAGTTTTGACGAAATTGAAAAATTTACTTTCCATGAAGAACAAAAGATTCTTAATAAAATAGGGTTTTCTCATTCCGAGTTTCATAAAATTGAACATCACCATTGCCATGCAGCAAGTGCCTATTATACCAGCGGTTATGATGATGCCTTGATAATTACCATGGACGGTGCTGGAGATGGCTTATGTGCAACTGCTAACATCATCGAAAATGGAAAAATTAAAAGGATATCAGAGGCTTCATCAGATATATCACCTGGTACATTCTATGCTGAAATAACAAGGTATTTGGGGTATAAAAGAAACAGGCATGAAGGCAAAATTACCGGGTTAGCTGCCTACGGTAACCCAAATAAATACTATAGCTCCCTTAAAGAATATCTGCATTTTAACATAGAAGATGAAAGATTTTCTGCTGTTTTGAATCAACAACCAGCAATATTGCGAAAACTGAATACAGTTAGAAGAATCCTCCGAAAAGAAAATACCGGAAACGTTTATATAGATTTATTTTTTGAATACCTGAAAAAAAACTATAATAAGCAAAATGATGCTAAGGATCTTGCGGCAACCGCACAACAGCTATTGGAGGACATAGTAGTTGAATATGTTAATCATTTTCGAAAAGAAAACCCTCGAAAAAATATAGCTTTAGCAGGTGGCGTATTTGCTAATGTAAAGGTAAATCAAAAAATCTCAGAAATTGAAGGAGTAAAATCTATATATATTCATCCAAATATGGGAGATGGTGGATGTGCTACTGGTGCTGCTTTTTCTTATTTACATGAAATAAAAGGTATTAAATATTCTTATTACAAGCCAAGTGATGTTTACTATGGAGAGGAATTTTCTGATCAAGAGATAGAAAAGGTACTTAGACAGCATAATGTTAACTATCAAAAAATTGAAAATATTGAAATTAAAATAGCAGAATTGCTTCACGAAGGTAAAGTTGTAGGTAGATTTAACGGTAGAATGGAATATGGCCCAAGAGCTTTGGGGAATCGTAGTATTTTAGTTCGGCCAACTGATAGATCAGTAAATGATTGGTTGAACAAAAAGTTATGTAGAACGGAATTCATGCCATTTGCTCCTGCAGTCTTAGCAGAAGAGGCATCAAGTTTATTTGTAAATTATGAAAATCAGATTTCAGATCATACTGCCCGTTTTATGACCATTACCTATGATGTACAACAAGGTTGGCATGATAAATTGCAGGCAGCGATTCATATTGATAACACTGCACGGCCTCAGATTGTATATGAGAATCAAAATCCATCACTTTATAGGGTAATTAAAGAGTATTTTAATTTGAGCAGGATACCGGCTGTAATTAATACAAGCTTTAACATGCATGAGGAACCCATTGTGAGAACACCTGATGATGCAGTCAGGGCATTTAAACAAGGTTGTTTGAATTATTTGGCTATCGGAAATTATTTGTGTCAATATCAATGAATATAGTTGACCATTATTTAAGTTGTGTAGCAGGTGAACATATAAACTCGTATGAAATTCTAACGGAAGATGAGTTAAGTAGAATATTTTATGTGCTAACCAGGCAGGAAGAGATAGATAATGCCATTCGAAATAAATGGGGCAATTGGCGATTTTCATATACTAATGAAAAGTATGATGAGCCTTATATTGATCAATTTGTCATTAGTATATTAAATGGCAAAGGAATACAAAGAAAATCTATTTGGCCTGATAATAGAAAATTTGCATTATGGTTAACTCATGATGTAGATGCAGTTACTCACAACTCAGCTCTATTAGATTATAGATTAGGTAGTAGAAGAAATCAAAATTCTGTAAAGAATAGAATTAGGTGGATATTAGAAACAAAAGAAAATGATCCTCTCTGGCATTTTGAAGATTGGCTAAAGGTGGAGAGTCAATCTGGATTTAAATCAACTTTCTTTTTTTTTGTTGCTCCAAATCATCAAAATATTTGGATAAGAGATTGTCTCTATACTCCCGATGATTATATCAAATATAAAGGGAAAAAGATGAAGGTAAAAGAAATGATAAAAGAGGTTCATAGTGCTGGTTGGGAGATTGGATTGCATTGTTCTTACAATACTTTTAATAATGCAGAATTGTTAAGAGAACAAAAAGCCATACTAGAAGAAATAATTTCTGATGAGGTCAATGCCGTAAGACAGCATTATTTACATTATGATATTATAAAGACTCCTAAAGTTCAGAGTGAAGCAGGAGTGAAACTGGATTCAACACAAGGTTTTGCTAGAACTCTTGGCTTTAGAGCTGGAACCTGTTATCCTTATCTAACTTATAATCATGATCATGGTGATGCATTAGATACTTTAGAAATACCAATGATAATTATGGATGATCCTTTATTTAATGATGATGGGTTAGAGTTATATGGAGAATATGCGGTTCAAAAATGTATCGAATTTTCTAATAAAGTAGAAAATGTTGGCGGAATCCTAACGGTAAACTTTCATGCCAATCATCTAATTCAAAAAGATTGGTTTGGAACATATTCCAAATTACTCAATTATTTTGAAAATGTAGATTCCTATGGTTTAACTTCTAGTGAAATACTTGACAGTACAGTTATTTAGCATATGACGCAATTGCCTAAATTTACTGTAAAGACATTACTTTCTGATACACTCGTTTATGGTATTGCAAGATTCGTTAATATTTTTTTTAGCATTTTTTTAATTCCTATTTACACACGATATTTTACTGTCGCAGAATATGGAATAATTGAAAACCTGAATATTTTCAGTGTATTAATTGTAGGTATGTTTGGTTTCTCATTAAGTGAAGGGTTGATTCGTTATTACACGTTGTCAGAATCAGAAATTGAAAAGAAAGAGTTATTAAGTACTATCCATTATGTTTCATTGATATTAGGAGTAATTGCATTGGTTATTGGCTTGTTAATAAGTAACTGGTTTGGAAATATTTTTATTCAAAAAACTGACAGTGAAAATTTTTTGCTCGTATTACTTGCTATTATTCAGGCAATATGTGTTATTAATTTAACGATTTATCAATCTGTTTTTCGAATCAATTTTAGAAAATCGCAATATAATGTTACAACAATTGGGGTTGTTGTACTTTCTGCATTACTATCCATTTTTTTTGTTGTCATACTTAAACATGGGGTAAAGAGTGTTTTTTTGGCAGCTGCCATCTCTAATTTTTTATTTGCAGTATATGGTTATGTAAAAGTGAAACCTGAAATTTATTTTAAGTATTTTAAGTTCGGGATTTTGAAGAAGTTACTGCCATATTGTTACCCTTTGGCGATATCAGGATTAGCAATTTTAGTTTTGCGCTCATCAGATAGATATTTTATATCATTATTATTGGATAATAGCTTATACCAAATAGGATTATACACTACAGCTGAAAAAGTAATGATGCCATTGCTTCTAATAACCGCTGCTTTTCATACCGCATTTGTTCCTTTTATTATGAATGCAGCAAAGACAGAGGATATAAAACCTCTATTAATAAAGTCCTATAAATTATATGTAGGCGTTACTACAATTGGAGTAATAATATTATCGATAGTAGCAAAGTACATTTTGATTTTGCTAACAACTCCTTCCTATTATCCTGCGTATAAATATGCTTATTTAGTTGGTATTTATTTAATACTAAACACTTCTTATTACTTTGGTGGAATTGGACTATCACTCAAAGAAAAGACTAAATATATAGGAGTTTTTTTAATAGTATCCGCGTTAATTAATATCATTTTTAATATAATATTAATCCCTCAATATCACATTGCAGGAGCATTATTTGCAACTATTATATCATATCTGGTATTCAATTTTCTTATATTTTATAAATCAAATCAATTCTTTGAAGTCAATTACAGTTTCAGGAAATCATTATTAATAATAATTGCTTGTGGTTGTTTTTCTTTTTTCTCCTTAGAGAATACACTTTTAGGGTTAATCTTGTTGCCTATATTTGTTGGCATGCTAATATATAGTGGGTTTTTAAATGTGCCATACATTAAAGAGAGTATATACAACAAAATGCATTAAGGTTGAAAAAGTATTCTTATTTTTCATTATTACCTTATTAAAATAAGATTTTTTCATTTTAAAATAAACTACCTGATAATCAATCATAGCTTCATACCCAAAAAGAGATCGTATTAAATACCTGGCCTCAAATGTACTTATGAGAAAGATGGTTTTTTTTCAAAGTAGATTCGTATTACGCCTTTTAAAAAGTGTAGTGTTTAGTTTTAATAAATCGTCCAATCGATTGTCTCTACTACGTAGTCCTGAAAAAGGTTCAACATTTGGGCTAATAATCCTGGTATAATTTTGAAACATAGTGAGGTGAATTCCTACGGAAATACTCCCTTTATTTATTTTATTCGTTAGGTAGTGACAAAATTTAAAAAAATCCTAATTTTGAGTGAAAATTTATGTTAACGTTAATTATTATTTAATAAGTGAAAATATTAGTTACTGGTGCTGCGGGGTTTATTGGATCTAACCTCTCAATGAAATTACTTAAAGAAGGCCATACCGTGATAGGTGTAGATAACTTTAGTTATGGCGAGCATAGAAACATTCACGAAATATCAGAAAATAAGAGGTTTACACTATTGAACCGAAATTTGGCTGATTCAGATAGCTTAAAGGACTTAAAGGCTGATATTATAGTTCATTTGGCTTCTCAAAAAATACCACGATATACTAATGCACTTAGAACACTGGAAGAGAATAGCCAAATGTTGCGACAAGTAATAAAAAAAGGAATTGAGGATAAATGCAAAATAGTTTTTACATCTACTTCCGATGTTTATGGAAAGAATACTAAATTACCATTTAAAGAAGATTCAGATTTAGTATTAGGACCGACCAATGTGCCTCGTTGGTCATATGCGGTATCCAAAATATACGGTGAGCAATTATTAGTTGCTAATCATCACGAGTATGGTTTAAAATATACAATAGTAAGGTTATTTGGCTCGTATGGAATTAACCAAAACTTATCTTGGTGGGGAGGCCCTCAGTCTGTTTTTATAAAACAAGCTTTAAATAATGAACCAATTGAAATCCATGGAGATGGTAAACAAACCCGTACCTTTACTTACATAGACGATACCATTAATGCACTAATGTATTGTATTTTTCATGAAAAGGCAGAAAATGATATATTTAATATCGCATCTAATCCCAATGAGGAGATTTCTATTATTGATTTAGGAACCATGATTTGGCAAATTATTCATGGTCTAAAAAACAAACCAAATTTTAATTTTATACCCTATTCAAATTTTGGAAATTATGAAGATGTTCGCCGAAGGGTTCCAGATATAACAAAATTAGAAGATTTTTTTGGTTATTCTCCCAAGATCAATTTAAAAGAAGGCCTAACCAAAACCATCAACTGGCAAAAGACTATTGAATTAACATAATTTAAGAACACCAGATTCTGATGTGATGGTTTATTTGCAATGAGCAAAATACTTATTATCTACCCATCTAATTTACTTTTCGAATCTAGACTCGAAAAAGTAGCAGAAAGCTTAAGTAAATATGCAGATGTTGAACATGTCTATATTGTAGGCATTAATTCTTCCAATTTAAAAAATACTGAGGAATTAGGGCCTAAAATAACGATGATTAGAATTCCATTAGCGTTAAATGTTAAGATTCCATATTTGGCATCTTTATTAACATTTATCGAATGGTATATTCGAATTATAGCAAAGTTTTTTAATAAAAAAATATCTGTTGTTCATTGTAATAGTATTGATGATATTTTGGTTGGGATAATTCTAAAGTTAATAAAAAAAGATATCAAATTGATATATGACGCAATGGAACTTGAAACTGAAACTGATTGGCTGCACGGAGTAAAAAAAAAATCAAAGAAGTTACTTGAAAGAATTGCAATTAGATATGTTGATCATGTTATAGTTGTTAGTGAATCAATAAAAAAATGGTATGGACAAAAATATCAAATGGTCAAAAAAATAGATGTAATTAGAAATGTACCCAAACATAGTGAAGTGCTCAGCAATACTTCGAATATTAAGCAAAGGTATAATATTAGTCCTAATGAAATTTTGTTTGTTTACCATGGAGTATTAAATAAAGCTAGGGGTGTTCACATACTATTGAATCTATTCAGAACTGTTGAAATTGACAGGCATATTGTTTTTATGGGATATGGGCCATTGCTGCAAGATGTGAAAGCTATGGAAAGTCGATTTAAAAATATTCATTATCATTTACCTGTTAAAATGAATGAAATAAATAGGATAATCTCTGGTGCAGATGTAGGAATTCATATGATTCAGAATACATGTTTAAATCACTATTATTGTCTTCCTAATAAGATTTTTGAATACTTAATGGCAAATCTGCCTATAATGGTTAAAAACTTTCCTGATATGGCTTTCATTGTCAATAAGTATAATTGTGGTTGGACAATTAATTCAAAATTTCAAGATATCTTAAACATCATAAATTCTATAACTTTGAAAGAAATTAATGATAAGAAAAAGAATACTGTGTACGCAAAAAGAGACCTAAACTGGGGTAATGAAGAAAAAATTTTATTGAATATCTATTCAGAATTGCTGCAAAAAGATGTTATTAAAAATTAAAAAAAATATTTCCACTGTGCAATACTTAAATGGAGCGATTTTGATGATTAACAGTACGACTTGGTGATTATATGATTTAGTGATTATTATTTTTTAATGGCATTGCAAATAATCTCCTAGGAGTTTAAAGCGATTAACTTTTTGTAGAGATAGTTGATAATAATAAAGCTAAATGCATTATTCAATTATTCTTTCATATAAATAAACTCCAAGAATTATAATTTATTTGCAAAAATTATGGGTAAAAACTCACAACACCATTGAAAAATATTAAAAAACTAATTATTGGAATACTAATTGTTAGCGGCCTTTACATAGGCTTATTTGACAATACCAGTGCTTTAAGATTCTTTATAGAATTGACAAGTATATTTAGAGTAGAAAATATGTCTTTCGTTGAAAAGCAAAATTTACCAATTTTCAAACTTAATTTAAGTAAAAATGATATGGCCCATTTTGAAGATATTTATAAATATTATGATGATTATCTTGGAGCGGGGGCGCAAAACTATGATTCAGTTTTTATACCGTATTATCAATCAAATAATAAATGGAGAAGAGCAACGCTATTTTTCAGAGACACTATATATAACGTGAAAATTCGCGCACATGGAATGACACCAACAATGAACAAGTATGGGAAAAATATTTCATATAAGGTTAAAATAATGGATAACAAAAAAATAAGAGGAGCATCGAAATTTAGCCTAATAATTTATTGGAGAATTAGACACACTTATTCATTTCTGAAACAATTGATTGGTAATACAAGTATCTTATTGCAAAAAGATCAATTAATTTTATTAAAAATCAATAATTGGGATGCAAAATTGTATTTTATTGAATATGAGTTTGATCAAGAATACTTGACTGAAATTTATCATTCTCATAAAATACTATTATCTGCACAGGATGATAAATCTATGGTATACACTGGTAAAACACCTAATGTCGATACAACAGAATTTATAAAAGGAATAAGGAATATGAATTTACAATATAAGAATAATAGCAAGATTAAATCTCAATATATAAGATTCAATCGAGCAACATATTCTTTTGATTCAAGAAATTACAATGAATTTTTTGATATTGATTATATATCAACTTATAATGCGCTTAGGTTATTAGGAGGGATTAATGGGCATGGGTTTAGTCCTGAAAATTTAATAGTTTGCTTTGACACGTTAGCTTGGAAATTTTTTCCTGTATTTCATAGAGATTGTATGTTTTCAAAATTAGATTCTGACAATTTTCATGAAAAATTAAACGATTGGGAAGGGCCTATTAACATGTTGATTAATATAGATGCTAATGAAATATTAAGGATGTCCACATATAAAAAGTTATATAACTTTATTTACTCTGATTACTCCCTGGATCTCATTAATAATTTTGATAGTGTTTATGATTTTCATCAGAACATATTTTATTCTAGCAAAATTAAAAACTTATTAGGGTTAGGGGAAAGTGGAATTATTAAAGGTAATGTAGAAATTTTGTTAAATAGCCTTGAACTTGCAAAACCGGAATTTAAGTATCATAAATCAAAAAAACATTTATATTTTGAACTTAGGCCTAATTCCAAGAGCTTTCTTAAGTTTTCAAAGTTTGCAATAGGGGTATCAGTATCTGAAAAAGATTCTGTAATCATCAAAATTGAGCGGTTTTTAAATAATGATAAATGTAAAACGTACAAATTAGTAAAAAAAATTATAAGACCCGCAAATAATATAGATTTAACGTTGCCTTTTGATACTATATTTTTCCATAATGATCTAACACGGAAATCAAATGGATTGATAGTAAATATAGGGTTGATATCTGCTATGATTTTGATTCAGACGAGTATGATTTTACATATGAATTGAAAAATGTTGTAACCAATAACATAATAGATTATAAATCAATAATACATGATACTACAGAAATATCTAACTTTTTGGGTGCTATAAATAAAGAGTAATAATGCGAGAAATGGCCAATTGTCAACTCATCAATAATTTTGATTAATTTTTGGGAAAGTCGATATATAATTATATTTGAATCATTTAGCATCCACCAAATAGTAACATGTTAAATTCTAGTAAATACTTCAAAATTATACAACAAATATACTTTCAATAAAAAATTAGTACCTAAAGGATTAAAATTCCCCAAAATTAAATGCTTCTAAAACATATTTAGGAGCTAGTTTTAACAAAGAGTTGATTATTATGGATTAATTACAATATGCTAATACACAATGAATATCTCTTGCTTATATTGTTAGTTTTTATATCATGGAAATAACTATCGAAAAAAAATGATTGATGCCGAAAAGAAAAAGACTCTTGTTACTGGAGGTACTGGGTTAGTTGGTAGTTATCTTCAGCAAATTATGCCTGATGCTTTGTATGTGGGATCAGAATATAATTTGACTGAAAAAAATGTTACCAACTCTTTAGTAGGAGATATTAAACCCACTACAATAATTCATTTGGCTGCTAAAGCTGGTGGGATGTACGATAATATTAAATATCCAGCATTCTATTACGAAGAGAATATTCTTATTAATACAAATATACTTAAGGCAGCTACAACACACGGAGTCAAAAGATTT
The DNA here is from genome assembly GCA_016763665.1 of Bacteroidia bacterium. The sequence goes on from JAESTI010000306.1 coordinate 16,108, forward strand.
GTTGGGGTGCTTAGTACTTGTATTTATCCTGATAATGTTCTTGAATATCCAATTAAAGAGGAGTGTCTACACGATGGTAAACCAGATGAAAGTATAATGGGATATTCAATGGCTAAAAGAGCAATGGCTGTGCAAATAGATTGTTACA
>JAESTI010000307.1 GCA_016763665.1 Bacteroidia bacterium
CGTATGAACTCCAAAAGGTCCTTCCAATATATAATCCTCTTCAGGATCAACATATCCTTCAATAATTATATCTGCATCAGCCGGCACATAGGAATCTTGGGTCAGACATTTTACCAATTCTACTTTTTTCTTTCTAAGAAATCCTGCCAACATATATTCATCAATATTCTCTGGCATAGGGGCTGTACCGCAATAAGTATAAACCGGATCTCCACCCAATGCTACCGCAACAGGCATTCTTTTTCCAAGTTTCTTATACTCCATAAAATGAGCTGCAGAAACCTTATGGCGGTGCCAGTGCATGGCTGTTAAAGTTGGTTCAAATACCTGCATTCTGTACAAACCAACATTTCTTATTCCTGTATTTGGATCTTTGGTATGGATTACCGGGAGCGTTAAAAACGGGCCACCATCTTCCGGCCAACAAGTTTGAACCGGCAATTTGGTAATATCTGGTTTTTCCATTACCACTTCCTGGCAAGCTCCTTTCCCAGAACTCACTTTTGGCATCCATGAAGCCATCTGGCCAAGTTTTGGCAACATCTTCAGCTTTTCTACAATGTTGTCCTTGGGTTTCATCAAGGTCTTCATCAAATCCTCAATGTCATTGCCAACATCATCCATTTCTTTTACACCCAAAACCATGCACATTCTCTTATAAGAACCCATGGCATTTATTAATAAAGGAAAGTCGGTTCCGGTATTTTCGAAAAGCAAAGCCGGACCTTGTTGTTTGATCACCCGATCATAAACCTCAGTGATCTCTAACTTTGGATCAACGAACTCCTTAATTCTAACTAATTCTCCTTCTTTTTCTAATTCAGAAATGAAATGCTGTAAATTCTTGTAGGCCATGACTTTAATTTGAATGCAGAATTAAGAATTATTCAACTCTTGTCCAAATAAATCATTCAAAAATGAAAAGGCAATAGCATATACCCCCACATTTGAGCTTTCCCTTGGTCCTGCGATATTTAATATATCTATAGAATTATCTTCCAGGAATTTTGTGGTTAGGGTTATATTATCTTCACGATCATTTTGAAGATCAACTACCAGATATGGTCTCTCAATTCTTACTAAACACTCAATGGTAAATGCCGTTCCCCCAGTTATTTCACCTAACTTTAGTACAAGAGTCCCATCGGATTCGTTTACATTCCACTCTGTCCGCTCTTCATATTTTACTAGTGGAGTTTCAATCAGTGGGTATTTAGCATCAATTATTCCATCTTCCGCTAATCTTCCTTTGGGACAATAACCTCCAATTGGAATTTGTTTGTTAATTCCAATATCAAGAGCAGCTCTGTCCACTCCTGTTTGTCCACCTGAAATAATTTTAGAAATCAAAAGGAAGGTTTCATTAATTGCTCAAACGAATATATCAATAAACTCAATATAACAAATGGAAGAAGTACCACATCTTTTAAATGTGAAATGACCAAACAGGCCTAACCTGAAATGGTCATTTTTTTTGATGGTTTGATCCTGGCTCTAACTACTCCCAAAGTCCAGTTAATTTCCATTCCTATAAACGACTTAAATTCATTGATGTTGACCATAGCAGCTAACTCTAATCCCGCAAAACGTGTTAATGGAAACTCTACTTTAGCTTTTAAAACCAAACCGACTGTGTTTTTTACATCATAATAGAGTGTGTAATTACTTGACCCTCCACCGCTAAAGTTGCCCGGCCTAAATCTTGCAAAGTAGTATTCAACCCAAGAAGGGCCACTTTCAATCCCAAATCTAATTAGTTTAGTAGAAATTGGGAATTCTTTTAATATTTTTAATGCTAAAACCCTGGTATAATCAAGTTGAGAACAATCAAAAAGGCATAAACCAGGGGAATAATCGTCTGGTATGTTTCTAGTACGCAAGAAGCTTTGTTGATAACTAATACTTCCACCCCAATCATTTGATAAAATGAAAGTGCTGTTAAGTCCAACAACATTAACCTCATTATAACCAATGCCTCCACAGCTCAAATACAATTTGGCTATTTTCGGCCTATTATTTTCCGAACTAGCTGTTTGAGAGTAGCCATAATTAAACAAATCGAGAATTAATATGATGAAACAACTATATTTGAGTATAGAAGAAGTCATAACCACTTATAATATTGAATAAACAACTCTAGGAATTTATAAATTAGAATCTGCATCCAACAGTCATCATAATGTTATGATCAGTGGATTTGTTTACAGAACCGGATGTAGATTGCCCGGTAAGTGTATATGGCACATGGTAAGAACTTGATTCTGCGTAAACATAGGCCAGATCGATATAATACCCATCTTCTCTTAATCCTAAACCAAGGGTATAAAATGTTTTGGATTGATCACCACCATCATCAGGTAAATAAGCGGTGTGGAATGGAGTTCCATATAAAGCATAACCACCTCTCACGCTGATCTTATCAAATTTCCACTCAGTTCCAATTCGCAAATTACCTGTTTGGTGATATTTATTATATATAGATTCATTTTCATCAAAGAACTTATAACCTGAAGATCTCAATCTTGAAGTTGAATAATCTACTACTTCATAATCTACAGATAAGAATCCTTTCTTGCCAATAATAAACGCAATGCTTGTATTTGCTTTTAATGGAGTGGTTAATTGGTAATCAAATTTACCGTTCGGTGAACTTTTTTCATACTTCTTATTATAAATATTGGAAACAATCCTTGAATCATATCTATCAGTAAGATCATAAAAAGTAGGTGTTTGCACGGATCCTCCAATTCTAACCCAATCAGCCAAACGTGCTATCAATCCAAATTTGAAATTAAAACCTTGTCCTTCTGTAGAAAGCGACTCATTTATTCTAAATGATGTAAAGTTTGTAGTATCTATACCAGTAGCTTCTTCTTCAAACACTGTATTTTCAGAATATCGAACTATCGGAAAATTAAAGCTAGCTCCAACGTATAGTTTATTGCTGTAATTCCCTCCCATGGTAAATGCAAAATCATTGATGGCACCTGATCTTACAATCTCCTTTCTTTGCAAAATTCCATCTCCTAAAGAAAACGCTCTAAAATACGTTCCTCCAAGTGAATCAGTCGGGTCCATTAAATAAGTTGCGTAAGCCAGGTCTGCTCTAAAGGGAGATGTATCTTCTAAATCATCAAGTAATATACCAGTACCTGCATTTGCTTCTTGCACGTATTTATCAATTATCGAATTATCTGTATTTAACCCTTCAAAATATGATCGGTTATGAAAATTCTTAACTCGATTGATCCCAAAACCTATATTGGAGCTAACCCAACCACTTTTGTTATCACCTTCTTTAGCCTCTTTATGATCCTTGTACAAATAAGTAATTACCACACCAATATTACTGAAGTTAAAGTTATATTTACTTTCAAAATAATTCCGTCCCTGATATCTGGAATTAGTTAATGAGGTATACATTGATGGTGTGAATGTAAACTCCGATTTTCGGTATACACCAATCCCAGCAGGGTTTATAGACAATGATCCATAGTCACCACCCAGTGCACCAAATGCTCCAGCTGTGGCCACCGAACGCGCAGTGCCGCCAAACTCAGTTTGACTATATCTCAAGGCATCTACATCATTTTGACTGTAGGTATATAAACTCACAAAAACAAGAATTGAGAGGGAGGTGATAAGTTTTTTCATGGTCAACTATTGAGATGAATATTATCTATGTCTACTTCCAGTTGATCTACTACTACGAGAACCGGAGCTTGAACTTCTGCTACCACTTCCACTACTGGAATAGCTTCTGCTTGGTGAAGAACTGCTTGATCTCGAACCGGAATACCTTTTAGTACTTTGATTTGAATAACTTCTACTAGGTGAACTATAGGAACTCTTCGATGATGAACTAGAATTATTCGAACTGCTGGAATAACTCTTAGTTTTTGTTGAAGATCCTCCATAGCTCCTTGAAGGAGTTGAATATGACTTAGTACTAGGTTTTGAATATGACTTAGTAGAAGGTCCTGAATAACTCTTGGTACTTGGTTTGGAATAATTCGATGAATGACTACTGTTAGAATGTGAAATTGGTGAAGAATAAGAACTATAGCTTTTCTTCTCTACCTTGGATTTTGAATAACTCTTAGTTTGAGAACTTCCATAACTCTTCTTAGGCTTATTATAGCCTCCATAAGAAGTTGAGTAATCTTTAGTCTTATTGCTTGATCCATAAGTACTATATGATGAAGAACTATAAGTGTTCTTCTTAGGACTATTATGGTAAGAATTAGATTTTTCCTTTGATTTAGGTGTTGAAGAATATTTTGAACCATTAGCAGTATAACCATACTGTTTTAGGTCAGGATTTGATTTAGTCACTTTACTCTTTGCAACTGAACTATTATCAGACACCTTAACTGTAGTTTTATTTACCTCATATTTTTCCTTCTTCTCAATTGAACCTGAATAACTATCTACTGGATTTATTACTTTTACTTCAAACGGTTTGGAGGCTACATTATCTGTTAATAACTTTTTATCAGATCCGTAATTCAAACTCAACTTATCACCTCTTCCAGAATTTACACCGCTTAAAGAAGTAGATGCTTTTCCGGTATTGTTACTCAAACCACCTCTATGTCCGTAATAAGTATTCGAAGTACTGTAGCTATCATAACTATTGTAGTAACTCGATCCTGAGTAGCTATTATCATACCATCCGTCATTGTAACCATCATCATACCCATTCCAGTAACTATAACTGCTATAACCATGATGTGGATATCCCCAGTAGGAATAGCTAGAATACCCGGGATAATAGGAATGATAATAATGATTATTATAATGGTGCCCCCCCCAATAGTTATAATTATGGCCGCCCCAGTAAGAGTAATAGTGGTGATGATGACTTGGTCTCCACCAACTGTAACCTAAATATATACTTACACCATAAGAATAAGGGTTATAATCATACCAGTAAAGGTTAGTATACCAGGGATCATAATAATCGTAAACTGTTGTTCCATGATGAAATCTTCTTAACCTTGAAGAATAAGCATAATCGTAATAATCATCTTCTTCATAATAATTCTCTTCTATATAATTATTAGTTATATAGGTATCGCCATCTTCACTTGCCAAAGTATCATGTGTGGAATATCTTTTAACACCTTGTTCTTCTGTATCCATTGCAAACTCTTCAGTTTCTTCAGGATAAAATGAATCATCAGAATTTGAAGAACTTTGAAGGATGGTTTCTTCCTGCACAGGATCTTTTGGTGAATAATATATATCATCAGAATCTTGTGCATTTACCAAAATACTACTGCAGGAAAGTAAACTGGTTAGGAAAAGTAATTTAAGTGATTTCATGATTCTGTCCTCCTGAGATTTATGAAATTGAGTTTATCTTTTTATTCAGTTTTAATTGTGTAATTTTGTCGCTTATTAATTATCAAAATCCATACCAAAATCATATACGACTGATATTTAGATGTTTACCTAAATAAAAATTGGTAAATTTGATACATTCTACTAATAGTAAAAACTGATGTCAAAAGAGATAACAAGTCGAGAAACGGATTACTCACAATGGTATAATGATATCGTGTTAAAGGCGGGATTGGCTGAACATTCAAGTGTAAGAGGCTGCATGGTTATTAAACCTTATGGTTATGCTATATGGGAAAAGATACAAGCCGTATTGGATAAAATGTTTAAAGACACTGGCCATGTGAATGCGGCATTTCCATTATTTATTCCGAAATCTTTCTTTAGTAAAGAAGCTAAACACGTTGAAGGGTTCGCTAAGGAATGTGCTGTTGTTACCCATTACCGCTTAAAACATGATGAAACAACTGGTGAATTAATTGTAGATCCAGAAGCTAAACTTGAAGAGGAACTTATTGTAAGGCCAACATCAGAAACAATTATTTGGGATACTTATAAAAAATGGATTCAATCCTACAGAGACCTTCCAATTCTTATCAACCAATGGGCCAACATTGTTCGATGGGAAATGCGAACCAGATTTTTTCTAAGAACAACAGAATTTTTTTGGCAAGAGGGTCATACAGCACATGCTACGGAAAAAGAAGCTATAGCCGAGACAAAGCAAATGCTTGATGTATATGCTGATTTTGCTGAAAATTGGATAGCCATGCCTGTTCTAAAAGGAATAAAAACATCAAGCGAAAGATTTGCCGGAGCACTTGAAACATATTGTATTGAAGCTTTAATGCAAGACGGTAAAGCGCTTCAGTCAGGCACTTCACATTTCTTAGGTCAAAATTTTGCGAAAGCATTTGATGTTAAATACGCTGATAAAGAAGGAAAATTGGAATATGTGTGGGCCACTTCATGGGGGGTATCAACCCGATTGATAGGAGCATTAATAATGGCGCACTCTGATGATGAAGGCCTGATACTTCCTCCAAAACTTGCTCCAATTCAAGTGGTGATTGTTCCTATCTATAAAAATGAGGAGCAATTAGCACAAATTTCTGAATGTGCAATGAAAATTAAAGATTCTCTGGACAAATTGAATATTAGCGTAGATTTTGATGACCGGGATACGCACAAGCCAGGATGGAAATTTGCAGAGCATGAACTAAAAGGAATACCTGTAAGAATTGCTATTGGCCCAAGAGATATGGAAAACGGAACGGTAGAAATAGCAAGAAGAGACATCAAGGAAAAGCAAATCATGCCTCTTGAAAAATTAGACGAACATATACCTC
>JAESTI010000308.1 GCA_016763665.1 Bacteroidia bacterium
AATAACCCACATGTTGCAGGAGATTCCCGTTTTCACGGGAATGACGCTTTGATCAAATGTCATTGTTTATATTAGATTTTCCGAATAAAAATAACGAATTGAAGTAAGCAAAAAACATTACTCCTGCCTGAACTTCTAATCCATCTTCTGGAATCATGGAAAGAATTGCAATAATAAAAAATACCAGGTATAATCGCTGACGTGTATTTGGTTCTGTGAAAAACGGATAGATCAACGAAAGTAAAAAAATGAAGAGTCCTAATACACCCAATGCAACTGTAGTTGTTAAAAACTGGTTATGCGATTTATACCACCATTTCTCATTTAACATCGAATTTGTGGTTCTATAATACTCTTTAAAGCTATCTTTAGTATCTCCGGTACCAACACCAAACCAAGTATTTGATTTAATTAATCCAATAGCTGCTTTCCAAAACTCAATTCTTTGAGGTACTGATTGGCCTTCAGGATTAGCTCCAGAAAGATATCCATGAATTGACCACACTGTTTGGTCAAGTCGATATTTCAAACTGTTGGAATCTAAATATTTATAATTGGTTACACCACTTTCAATATTATGAATATCTACATCCGTCAGTTGAGATATTCCGTAAGCATCTTTGTTTATTCCTTTTGAAGTCAAATATCGAACTAGTACGTATTTCAGTTTTCTCCCATTTTTAGTTTGCATTTCGAAACCAATGTTGCTAACCGATTTCCATTCCTTTAGCAACTCTTTCCAGCAAATGTTGATCCACACTAAATTTCCATTTTCCTTTTGAATGTTTTCAAAATTGTGAGTATATAAATTTCCATTAGCAGTTTTCTCCGGGAGCTCGCTTAACGATACATTTTCATTTTTATAATTTGATCTGTAAAAATTGTTTAGGCCAAGTGCGCTTATTAAAATAGTAATTAAGCCAACCAAAATTGTTATTCTCAACCCTTTTGTTTGATATAAAAAACGAAAAATCAACATAACTAAAGCAACAAAAAAACAAACGATCCCAGTAAACGAGCCAAGTAAAAACAAGAATGCTGTTAGCCACAATATTAATATTAGCGATATTAATATTCTTAATTTTGTTAGAGATCGTTCGATACAAAAAATTGCTAAAATAAATATAGACAATGTCACCATTAAACTAAATCGAATGTTAGATATGAAAATGGATATTCCACGAATGTTATTTGCCACATCATCAAATGCACCTAAGTAAATCCCCAAACTTAAAAAGGAACTAATTAGTACTGCACCAATAAAAACCAACAACAGCCTATTGAAATTTTTACTATTTAACGGTGTAGATGTTGCTATTACCAAGGGGCAAAAAAGCAACGGTAATTTTAATACTAAATTATTAAAACCATATTGAAGATTTTCGGAATAAAACAGCCCTAAAGCATACGCAAAGAATACCGCAGTTAACAGCAATGCACTTTTGTTAATAAAGTACCTCCGAAACTTCTCTTTTAAATTACCCTCAAGTACCCAGTTTGCTGAAATAATGATGATCCCCAAACTCATCAGGAATCGAGACAAAGGCATGCCAATGGCTACTAACGCCAGGCCAAATAAGTAGAGATTAGGATGGTTAAGGTGTTTATGGTTGAAGACTGTCACTGAATGGGATTAATATTGAGAATAGTACACTGATTTTTATGATGATTATGATTTACGCTGATGACCAATTATCTTAACAAACTAGCTGATAGCTACGATGTGTACATGTCTTTTATTGTTTCCAAGTATTTTCTTACCTCCTTATTTTACCCCTAAATCCCCTAAAGGGGACTTACTTGAGCTATTCCCCTTTTAGGAGGGTAGTGGGTAAACGATACAATAGAATTGTTATTATACACGTAAACCAATAAGAGTCATGTCATCTGTTTGCTCCAAATCTCCCTGCCAATCATCAAGTTCTTTATTTATGGCTGCGAGTTGATCTGCCATTGACAAACTATTTATGGAACAAATAAACTCTCTAAATCTTTTTGTAGAATATTTTTTCCATTTTGGACCGCCAAACTGGTCTGTAATTCCATCCGAAAATAAGTAAAAGGTATCATTGGGTTGAACTTTTATTTCATGATTGGTAAAATCTCTTTCAATAAATTCAATTCCTCCAATGCCAATACGGTTTGCCTTGACAACCTCCATTTCAACTGAGCCATTGGCACTCACCTTGAAGAGAGATCTATGCGCTCCGGAAAATTGGACAGTATTTTTCTTAAGATCAAATTTACAAAGCGCCATGTCCATTCCATCTGAAGCCAATGCAGTTCCTCCCTTTTGGCGAAGGGCAAACTGGACTCCTGCATGCATATTATTCAATATCTCACCAGGATTATCTAAATTCTTTTCTATAATATTTTGATTCAAAAGATCATTTCCGATCATAGACATAAATGCCCCAGGAACTCCATGGCCTGTACAATCTACAGAAGCAATATAAAGTTCATCTCCTTTTTGATGGAACCAGTAAAAATCACCGCTAACCACATCTTTCGGCCTGTACAACACAAATGACTCTTTAAAATTCTTATCCAACATATTTAATGGTGGGAGAATCGCTTTTTGAATATTTTGAGCATAGTTGATGCTGTCTGTAATGTGTGTATTCTGCTCCTGAATGATCTCTTTTGCCTTTTCGACTTCTTCTTTATCTTTGTTTACTGCTATATTCATTTGCCATAACTTCTTGTTTTTGACTTCTATCTCTTCTTTTTGCCTGGCAATTTCAACTGTTCTCAATTGAACCCGTTCCTCTAATATGGCTTTGGCTCTTCTAAAGTTATTTTCTCTAACCTTAACAAATAAATATAACCCACCACTACCTGTTACTATGCACAGCAAATAAAACCACCATGTTTGCCAAAATGCAGGAGTTATGGTAAAACTGAAAGTAGTTGGTTCCTTATTCCAAACACCATCATTGTTACATGCTTTTACTTTAAAAGTATAACTGCTTGGCGATAAATTACCATAGGAAACAAAGCGATCTTTAGTTACCTCAGACCACGAATCTTCAAGACCTTCTAATATGTATTGATACCTAACTTTTTCGGGTAAAGTATGACTTATACCAACATAATTAAACGAAATAGTGTTTAAGTAATACGGCAGACTTACGTTATTAACCAGATGAGTATCCTTGCGAGCTAATTTCATTCCGGTTATATGGGTTTGAGGTTCTAACTCATTTTTTGGTTTTTTGTAACTTGGATTGTATTGAATCAAGCCATTGATGGTTCCAAACCACAAATTACCATTGCGGTCTTGGCACACAGCATTGGTGTTGGTCTCTATTTCTACAAATCCATCTAAATGAGTTAAATGTTTGAAATCTTTCTCACCTGTTTTGACATATTTACCATAATCAAATCTATCTATTCCAATATTAGTACCAATCCAAAGTATCCCTTCCTCCACTTCATCAAAGTGCATTAAATACAACCTATCTGAGCTTAAACCATCTTTAGTAGTAAGGTTTGTAAATGATTTGTCTTTAGGGTTGAATATTGAGATACCGCCTCCTGTTCCAAACAACAAATTTCCTTGTTTATCAATTAAGATGTTTCTTACATCACCGTGAGCAAGTCCTGATTTTACAGTGAAGTTTTCAAAAGTATGACCATCGTATTTCGATATCCCGCCACCAGTGGCAAACCACATATTACCACTCTTATCTTCAACAATTGAAAAAACCTGATTATTAATAAGTCCATTTTTTGTGTTGATATTTTGATAATCAAAGTTACCAGCTAATAAATTTTCTCGTTTAGTTTTGTAAGCTCCATTACCAGCAGATGCCAACCACAGGTTGCCTTTACTATCTTCATACATGCTTCTAATTGTATAGTTATTAAGCTCTATTTTAGTAGAAATATTTCTAATTTGGGGCGATAAATCTATATTATTTATATTTACAATTGAAACACCATCCTGTGTTCCCACCCAAATATTACCAGCATCCCCTTCATTAATATGATGAACAAACGTATTGCTAATCAATCCATCACTAGTCTGGAGATTAATAGCTCTATTGCCTGCGTTTAATATTTCATTTTTAGGAATAACTGAGAGGCCTTTTTTATTTGTACCAACCCATATATTCCCTTGAGAATCTTCAAATACCGACCAAATGAACATATCTTGTAATCCATCTTTATATGAGAACATTTTATATGTTAACGATACCAATTTTGAAACGCCACCTCCATAAGACCCAAACCAATGATTCCCTTCATAGTCCTCAAGTAATCCTATCATGTTGTTACTATTCAGTCCATTCTCAATACTAAAATTTTCTACGCTATAATCTGTACTTAAACTGGTGAAACTAATTCTTGAAATCCCTCCTCCCCACTGTGTTGCCCAAATATTACCGTTTCTATCCAAATTAAGCCTTTGAATAATATTAGAAGATAACCCATTCTGAATAGTAATATTTGTTATCTCATTTGCATCTATACTTTTAGAACTGAATTTTATTATTCCTTTTCCATATGAGGAAACCCATATACTTTTTTCCTCATCTTCAATTATACTATTAAATGCATATTCCCCAAAATCGTTATTCAGATGGTATTGCTTGATAGAAAAAGTACTTTTCCTCTTATTATTAAAGGAAATTTTAGTTAAGCTACCATTTTCATGACCCGCCCATAAATCTGCATTAGAGTCCTCAATTAAAGCAAGAACTGCTTTATGGCTAAGCCCATCATTAACCGTTATATTTGAAATCATAATCTTTTCATTTGAATCTCCAAGTTTAATATTTGATAACCCAGAGTATGTCCCACACCAAATGTTTTCATTATTATCTTGTATAATTGCACGTATAGAGTTCCCTACTAATCCATCTTTCACATAAATATTTATAAATTCAACTTTATTAATTGTATTTAGATTTTTTAAATTAAGTCTAGACAAGCCATTAGTTGTACCAATCCACAAATTGGCCCTGTTGTCCTCAAATATTACTAGAATATCATCATTTGCCAGACCATCTTTGGTAGAATAATTGGTGAATTTTAATCCATCAAACTTAGAAATTCCCCTACCATTGGTTCCAAACCAAATGTATCCATAACTATCCTGAAATATCGTTTGAATTTGATTTTGAGGCAATCCATGCTCGGTAGTGTAATTCCGGAAGCTATATATTTGGGCTAGTAATGTGGAGTTGATGAAAAGGCACAGAAAAACAAGCTTCCAAATTAAATGAAAACGAATGTTATCTTGCTTTCTAAGAAATGAGGTCATTTTAGATTACGCTAAAGAATAGTTTACCCCTAAATCCCCTATAGGGGACTTATACTATAGTTTCTCCCTAATCTAAAAGTAAGAAAAATAGCTGAGAAGTCAAATTATGGGTTGTATTGGAAGAATTAATGATGGGCTAATTTACCCCTGAATCCCCTAAAGTGATTTCCTAGAAAGTGGCAGAGGGTGGATGTAATAGGCTATATATTAAGTTTTCAAATGTTTTCGAATCGTTTCTGTGGTTGAATTTAAAAGTTAGTTCATCAA